>JBKBRD010000492.1:0-2474 GCA_046292405.1 Allobosea sp.
ATATGCTCCGGCGTGATCGCGGCGAAGGGCGGCAGCCCGAAGGGCGTGTCCCAGACGGCTGCGAAGGGGTTTTCGGCCGGGAGATCGAGAGCTTCGGGCGCAAGCGTCATGGGCAGGTCCAGTCCAGGCGGGGCGGGTTCGATCGGCGGCGTCAGCCGCGACTCCAGATATGGTCGAGATAACGGCGCATGAAAGGCGGCATATCGCGCGCCGCCGCATCCTCGGCGTCGCGGATGATGGCGATGTCGGCGAGCTCGGGCTCGTCTTGCAGCGCCATCCGCTCCAGCATCATGGCGCGGGCCTCCTCGGCCGGCATGGCGATGGCGACGGGTCGCATGAAGGCGATGCGCCCTGGCGCGGTCACCGCCTCCCAGCTCTCGGAGACCTCGACATCGGCGCCCGTCAGCCCGGTCTCCTCGAACAACTCGCGGGTGACGCTGCCGGCCAGATCGAGCGTGCCGTCGGGCCGCGCATCGTCGAGATCGGGCGTGCCGGCGGCGAAATAGACCTTGCCCGGATTGGCCGTATGCGCGCCCATCACCCCGCACAGGAATGCGCCGTCGGCCGCACGCAGCGCCGCCATGGCGAAGCCGTTGCGGATGACGGCGCCAGGATGGCCGAAATCGCGCCAGGTCATGAAAGCCGCGTAGTCGACCGGAAAATACCCGGCTTCGCAAACCCCATCCGCAATCGACAGCCGGTGCTGCAGCAGCACCCGGCCGTTGAACATGGCGGGCTTGCCGGCGCTGATCTTCGCCCAATGCGCGGCGATGGCCGGCGCATTGTCGCGGGCGAAAGCCCAGTCGAACGGCTCGATGCGGGCATCGACGCCGGCCAGCCCCAGCACCGCCCCGTCCTGAATCGCATTGCCGTCGCCGCCCATCCCTCGGTGCTCCCTCAGCTCTTCGGAATTGTCAGGTCGATGGTCAGCGGGCAATGGTCCGAGGCTTTGGGTCGGTCCCAGCCGATGCGCGGATAGCGGTCGGCGCTGGTGGCGAGCGTCGCGATCGAACGGTCGGGCGCGCGCGGATCGAGCGGCACGCGATAGGGCAGCCCGCGCCGAATCATCTGCATCGCCGGCTCGGGATTGGCGGCGGCCAGGGCGGGAGAAAGCAGGATGTAGTCGAGCGGCGCATGCGTCTCGGTCAGTGCCTGCAGGCTCTCCGACCAGCCGCGGTGGAAATGCGTCCAGCGCTCATGGACCGGCAGGCTCTGCATCGGATCGATGGCGAAATCGTCGAGCAGCGGCTCCAGCCCGCTATCGCCCTCGTCATTGAGCTGCGCCAGCGGGCCGAGACCATAGCGGTAGCAGTTGAGGTCGCCGAGCACCGCCCAGTTCGCCTCGCGCCAGCCCTCGCCGAAGCGCGTGGCGATGATCTTGCGCACCGCCTGCGCCTCGGCGCGCCGCAGTGGCAGCGTCGCCTCGCGTCCCTCCGCCCGTCCCGCATCCATGGATTTGAGATGGCAGCCGAACAGCGTGAGCCGGCAGTCGCCGAAATCGAGCTCCACCTCCAGGCAGTCGCGCGCAAAAACCTTGTCCTGCGGGCCGATGCCGAATCTGCGCAGCGCCCCATCCCGCACGCCGGCCTCGGCGAAGGTCATGTCCTTGTAGGAGCGCGCAATCACCTGTTGCGGCGTCAGCAGGTCGCGCCGCGCCGTGAAGCTGATCTCGATATTGCGGCGATCATTGCCGCCCAGCAGCGTGAAATGGCCATAGCGGTGATCGGCGATGCGGTGGACGTAATTGGCGAAGAAGGCTTGCAGGCTGGCGAGCGAATCCACCTCCTGCAGCATCCAGAGGTCGGCCTTGGCTTCCGCCAGCGCCAGTGCCGTCATCTGGCGCTTGTCGTCCTCCAGCGCCACGGCGAGCGAGCGTTCCACGGCGGCGCGGTCCTCGGCGCGCGGAAAATGGAACAGCGACATCGCCGCATCCGTCTCGGTGCGCCCGCCCTGCGGCTGGAAACGCTGCCGCGTCAGCAAATTCTCGACGTTGAACGTGCCCAGGCGCAGCTTCATCTCCGATGGCCGCCCGATGTCCCGAAGCCCTCATCCTGAGGAGCCGCGCTAGCGGCGTCTCGAAGCATGCTCCAGCGGGCGCGGGAGCCTCCCGGACCATCCTTCGAGACCCGCCTGCGGCGCTCTTCAGGATAAGGGCTGAGACATGTGGAAGCAGGGAGAGGCGCCCTCACCTCAGATCGCCTCAGGCGTGAACTGATGGGTCGGGTTCACGAACTCGTCCTGCGCCGCAACCGTGAGAATTTCGCGCGAACCCGCCTCCTTGGTGCGCTTCAGTAACCCGTAGATCGAGGAGGCGGCCTTGCCGAGCGCCGCAGCAGCCGAGTTCTCGCGCAGATAATGCACGAAGAACAGCGCGGCGATCGCGTCGCCCGCGCCATTGACGCTGACGTCGAGCTTCGGCGTGCGCACGCGATAGGCGCCCTTCGCATCCGCCGCCATCAGGTCGATCGAATCGG
>JBKBRD010000493.1:0-2470 GCA_046292405.1 Allobosea sp.
AATGCGAACGCTCGCGATAGCCGGTCGCCACCGCATGCACGATGCCGGCTTGGCGGGCCGCATAGAGCCGGGCGAGGTTGGGCATGGCGGGATGCAGGCAGAAGAAGCCGTCCAGCGGCAAGGCGGCCTCGGAGCCATCCGTCTGCAAGGCGATGCTCTCGCGCAGCCCCTGATAGGCGGGATCGCCAATCGGGGGCACGGCGGAAAGCCCGTCGAGCGCGCCGCGCAGGATGATCAGCAGGAAGCGCGGGTCGCGGCTGCCGGCGGCGGCATAAGCGAATTTCGGCACGAAGGAGGCGGCAAACAGCATGCCGGCCGCGCCGAGCACGGCGCGCCGCGACGGCGTCATCGTTTCGCAATCATCATTGTCGAGGAGACGGCTCATCATTTCACCTCCGCTGGAATTCCGGCGACATCAGCAACAGCGCCAGCGCCTGCGGTTTGCTTTCGGCCCGCGCCACCGCCCGGCGCGTCTCGTCGGAAGCCAGCGGACCCAGGCTCCGCTCGGCCAGTTCGCGCGGATCGGGCGTCGTTCCCGCCGCCTGGCGGCCCCAGCCGGAAGCGACGTCGACCCGCGTCTTGATTCCCTCGGGAGAGGCCCAGGCCGCGTTGCTGTCGGGATAACCGTTGGGTCCGGCAGGCTGCCAGAAGGGCTGCCCCATCACCGAAAGCCGGCCGTGAACCTCGCCGAAATCCGGATTGCGACCCAGCGCCCGGCAGGCCGCGATCAGGAATTCCTGCGGCGAGCGAATCTTGGCCGGCGGCGCGCCCCAGGCCTCGTCGGCGCTCAGCAGCGTGCGCGTCACCTGGGCGAGATCGCCGGCGCTGCGGCTGAAACTGTCGGCCAGGTTTTGTACAAGCGCGGGCGCAGGCGCGTCTGCGACAAAATGCCGGGCCAGCTTGAGCCCGATGAAGCGTGCGGTGGCCGGGTGGCGCGCGAGATCGCCGAGCGCCGCCAGACCCTGCGCCTTGCCCGTCTGGTCATAGCTGCGGCCCAGCAGGCGCTGCGGTCCCGGCTCGTGAAGAGCGGCATTGAAAGCAAAAGAGCCCGGAAACCCCAGCACCGCCTCGCGCCCGACCATGGTCCAGCCGGTGATGATCCTTGCGAGGCTGGTGACGTCCTCCTGGCTGTAGCCGCCATGAACGCCGAGCGTATGCAACTCCAGGATCTCGCGGGCGAGATTCTCGTTGAGCCCGCGACCGCGCCGCTTGCCCGCCGGCGAGCCAGGGCCGATCGACTGGCGGTTGTCGAGGAAATCCAGCATGGCGGGGTGGCTGACGACGGCGACGAGCATGTCTTCGAAACGGCCGAAGACATGCGGGCGGATCGCCTCGCGCTCGAAGGCCCCGGCCATGGCCCGCCCGATATTGCCCTTGGTTGCGGCGACGCAGAAATGGTTCGACCAGAACAGCACCAGGCGCTCGGTCAGCCCGGTCTCGGCCTCCAGCGCCAGAGCCATGCGCGCCGTCACCTCGTCGCGATAGGTCTGGAACGGCAGGTTCGGCTCCCGCGGCCTGGCTTCCATAGGCTCGGCGCCGGATTTCGCATCCGCGGCCACTCTCTCGGGAGTCGGACCCTGCGCCGGGACGGGACTGCGGCGCGCTTCCCGCACCAGCTTTTCGCGATCCTCGAAGGCGAAGAGCGCCGCGCCGATCTCGGCCACGCCCGGCCGCGACGCGACAGGCGCCGGGTTGCGGGCCTCGATCTCCGCCAGCATGCGCTCGCGCGCCTCGCGCCGAATCCCCTCGCTTTGGCCCAGTCTCCAGCCCAGCCCGAAGCGCTGGAAACCGATGGCGGCAATCTCCTCGTGACTTGCCATGCGCGTCTCCCGGCTCCGTTGGGGCGGCGCAAGCTCTCAAGCAATAATGGCGAAAATACCGTAGGATGAACCAATGGAAAACCGTCAATTCCCCAAGGGAATTGACGGCTCTGTCCGCTACTCGTCTGCGCGATGGATCAGACCATCAGGAGGCTGGCATCGCCGCGATGTCGCGCACGCTTCCCTTCAGCCCCTGGATCTTGCCGACCATGGCGGCCTTGCCCGTCGCGAGATCGACCTTGTGCAGCGCGCCATCGGCCAGAAGCCAGCCGGTGTTGGCGCCGTTGGCGCCGGGCTCGATGTCGAAGGCAATGGTCTTCGGGCTGGCGCCGAGCTTGCCGACCGCGCCGAGCACGCCGTCATTGGGCGGAGCCTGCTTGATCAGCGCGCCGATCTTGCCGTCGATATCGTAGAGCGCGGTCTCCTTGGCGCCCTTGACGGAGTTGGTGTAGGCGCCGGCTACGATCATAGGGGTCTCGCCCTTGTGCATGTCGGTCTCGGCATATTTCAACTTGCCATCGACAGTCGTCTTGCCGTCATCGACATTGACGCGCAGGTTCGTGCCGTCCGAGCCGATGACGCGCAGCCGGTCGGCGGCCGGGTTGAAGTCGACGGTGGCCATGGCGCTGGCGGCCAGAACCGTGTCCATC
>JBKBRD010000494.1:0-2449 GCA_046292405.1 Allobosea sp.
AAGCAGCGCGGCTTCACCGTCTACACCAACGCCCAGCCCCATGTCTGGCCCTGGCAGCTCTCCTTCGTCGAAGGCTCGCCCTGGGTCGACGTCAAGGTGCGCCACGCCGCCAATCTCTGCATCAACCGCGAGGAGTTGAAGACGCTGCTCGGCGGCTTGATGGAGATCCCGAAGGGCACGGTGCCGCCCGGCCATCCCTGGTGGGGCAATCCGAAATTCGACATCAAATACGATCTCGCCGCCGCCAAGAAGCTGATGACCGAGGCCGGCTATTCCGCGGCGAAACCCGCCAAGGTAAAGGTGCTGACCTCGGCCTCCGGCTCGGGCCAGATGCAGCCCTTGCCGATGAACGAGTTCATGCAGCAGGCGCTGAAGGACTGCTTCTTCGACGTCGCGCTCGAGGTCGGCGAATGGAACGCCGTCTTCACCAACTGGCGCGAAGGCGCCAAGCACGCCAATGCGCGTGGCGCCAACGCCACCAACGTCACCTTCGCGGCGATGGACCCGTTCTTCGCCATGGTGCGCTTCACCTCGACCAAGGCCTTTCCGCCGGTGTCGAACAACTGGGGCTATTTCGGCAATGACGAGTTCGACAAGCTGATCGCCGATGCGCGCACCGCGTTCGACGGCGCGGCGCGTGATGCGGCGCTCGCCAAGCTGCATGCCCGCATCGTCGAGGAAGCGCCCTTCGTCTGGGTGGCCCATGACGTCGGCCCGCGCGCGATGAGCGCCAAGGTCAAGGGCGTGGTCCAGCCCAAGAGCTGGTTCATCGACCTCGCGCCGATGTCGATGGAGTAAACCGCCCACCGCTCCGTCATGGTCGGGCGCGTCCCGCACATCGACTGCGCTCGTCGTCCTGCAGCCCTCTTCTGCGAGGAGCCGCGGCACGCGGCGCCTCGAAGGATGCTCCAGAAGGTTCCCGAGCCTCGGCTAGCATCCTTCGAGACGGCCCTGCGGGCCGCCTCAGGATGAGGGCTGGGGGCGGGGTTGGAGACGTGGATGCCTCGCACAAGGACGAGCATGACGGGCCCGGAGGGCTTGCGCCGCCGCTGGCACAGCCCTTGCGAAGCCGCCCTGGAACCTGTCCAGACTGGAGCTCTCGATGATCCGCACCGCCATCGCCCTGTCGCTCGCAGCCAGCGTCTCCCTGTTCGCCGCCACGGCCGTCCTGGCGCAGGGCACTCTGCGCATCGGCATGACGGCCTCCGACATTCCGCTGACCACCGGCCAGACCGACCAGGGCGGCGAGGGCATGCGTTTCATGGGCTATACGCTCTACGACGCGCTGATCAATTGGGATTTGAGCAAGGCCGACAAGGCCTCCGACCTGACGCCCGGCCTCGCCGCCAGCTGGGCGGTGGACGCGGCCGACAAGACGAAATGGACTTTCACCCTGCGCGAGGGCGTGAAATTCCACGATGGCTCGGAGTTCACCGCCGAGGCGGTGGTCTGGAACCTCGACAAGCTGCTCAAGAACGACGCGCCGCAATTCGACCAGCGCCAGGCGGCGCAGGGGCGCTCGCGCATCCCGGCGGTGGCGACCTACAAGGTGATCGACAAATACAAGGTCGAGATCACCACCAAGAGCCCGGATGCGACCCTGCCCTACCAGATCGCCTGGGTGATGATCTCGTCGCCGGCGCAATGGGAGAAGCTCGGCAAGAGCTGGGAGGCCTTCGCCAAGACGCCGTCCGGCACCGGACCCTGGCAGCTCACGGCCTTCCAGCCGCGCGAGCGGGCTGAGCTCTCGCCCTTCCCCGGCTATTGGGACAAGGCGCGCGTGCCCAAGCTCGACAAGCTGGTGCTGCTGCCCCTGCCCGAGCCCAACGCCCGCGCCGCCGCCCTGCGCGCCGGGCAGATCGACTGGATCGAGGCGCCCTCGCCCGATCTCATCCCCTCGCTGAAGAGCGCCGGGTTTCAGATCGTCACCAACGCCTATCCGCACAACTGGACCTGGCACCTCGCCCGCAACGAGGGCTCGCCCTGGAACGACATCCGCGTGCGCAAGGCGGCTAATCTCGCCGTCGACAGGCAGGGCCTGAAGGAGCTGCTGGGCGGGCTGATGATCCCCGCCGAGGGCTTCTATCCGCCCGGACATCAATGGTTCGGCAATCCCAGCTTCAAGCTGAAATTCGATCCCGCCGAGGCCAAGAAGCTGCTGGCCGAAGCCGGTTACTCGCCCGCCAAGCCGCTGCAGACGAAAATCCTGATCGCGCCCTCGGGCTCGGGCCAGATGCAGCCGCTGCCGATGAACGAGTTCGTGCAGCAGAACCTCGCCGATGTCGGCATCAAGATCGATTTCGAGGTCGTCGAGTGGAATACGCTGATCAATATCTGGCGGGCCGGCGCCAATCATGAATCGTCGCGCAAGGCGACGGGGATGAACTACACCTATTTCATCCAGGACCCGTTCACCGGCTTCATCCGGCATCTGCAATGCAACCTCGTG
>JBKBRD010000495.1:0-2443 GCA_046292405.1 Allobosea sp.
CAGCGCCCGCGCGCACGACAATACTTGTGCGTATGGTCGATTGCGTCCGCGATTCAGCCCCCGACACCCTGGCGGCAGGGGATTTCATCCTGCCCGGCGGCGATGGCCTGCCGCTCGCCTGCAGCCGTTACGGCACGGGCGCGGGCGGCCGGGTCGATCCGGCCCAGCATTTCAGCGTCGCCGATGTCGGGCGGCTCGATCTCGCCCCGGTGGTGGCCGAGGTGAAGCGCGAGATCCAGCGCCGGCCCGCGGCGGAGCGCGACGTGCTGGTCTTCGTCCATGGCTACAACACCAGCTTCGCCGACGCGGCCTTCCGCTTCGCCCAGATCGTCTATGATTCCGGCTTCAAGGGCGTACCGGTGCTGTTCACCTGGCCCTCGCGCGGCCAGTTGCTGCAATATCCCTATGACCGCGAAAGCGCCTTCTACTCGCGCGATTTCCTCGAGCTGAACCTGCGCGCCATCGCCAAGGATCTCGGCACAACCCGCATCGACGTGCTCGCCCATTCGATGGGTACGTTGCTGACATTGGAGGCGGTGCGCCAGGCCTCGATCCGGGGCGACGGCAATTTCGGCGGCAAGCTGCGTGATGTCATCCTGGCCGCGCCGGACGTCGATCTCGACGTGTTCCGCACGCAGATGCGCCAGATCAAGCGGCCGGTCACCGTCTTCGTCTCGGCCGACGATCGCGCGCTGGCGTTTTCGCGCCGCTTTGCCGGGGACAAAACCCGACTCGGCGCGATATCGGCCAAGGATACCGAGATCATAGCCGAGCTCGAAGGCCTGGGCGCGACCATCATCGATCTCTCGGAGGTGGCGAGCAGCGACAGCCTGAACCATGCGAAGTTCGCAGCCTCGCCCAAGGTGGTGCAGCTGATCGGCCGGCGCCTGCGCGAGGACAAGGGCATCGCCACCAACGGCCCGGGCTTCGGCGACAAGCTCGGCGACATCGCCGGCGGCCTGGTCGGAACCGTCGGCTCCACGGTCGACCTCGTCGTCAGCGCGCCCGCCAGCATCGTCCGCCGCTGATGCGCCGCAATAAGGCCGCGTTAGTCTGTCCTTAAGCAGGGGCTGGCCAACTCGGCCCACCCCATCATATCGGACGACGATTATCCATGCCCGTTTCCAGGCGTCACTTTTCCAGCCGTCTTGCGCTGATGGCAGCGCTGCTTCCGCTCGGCCTGTCCGCCTGCGCCCAGCCTGAGGCGGCCGTCTCGCCGTTCCGCGAACCGACGCGAGCCGATGCTTCGGCCATCGGCAAGGATCCGCGCCTGCTGGTGATGACGACGCGCAAGGCCGCCGGCGCCGGCCAGCCCTGGTTCGGCCCCGAGCGCGGCACGGGCCTGACCTTCGCCGAGGTCGCGCTGGCGCCGCCCGGCCGCGGCATCTCCGGCCAGGTCTCCTCCGCGCTCAACGGCGACTGGGCGGTGCTCGGCCTCGACCGCCGCAGCACCAGCAACGCCGCCGAGAGCTTCTCGCAGGCCGCGAACGGCCGCGACGTGCTGCTCTATGTCCACGGCTACAACGAGACCTTCGAATCCGCGGCGCGCGGCGCCGGCCAGCTGTCGCATGCGCTGGAATTCCAGGGCCGCACGGCCCTGTTCACCTGGCCGTCCGGCGGCAAGCTGTTCGATTACGGCTATGATCGCGAGAGCGCGCTCTGGTCGCGCGACGGCTTCGTCCAGGCGCTGCGGGCGCTGGTCAACAACCCGACCGTCGGCCGGATCCACATCGTCGCCCATTCAATGGGCACCTTCCTGACGCTCGAGGCGCTGCGCGAGCTGCGCAACGAAAGCGATGTCTCGGCCCGCATCGGCGCCGTCGTCTTCGCCTCTCCCGACATCGATATCGACGCCTTCGAGCAGACCGTGTCGAAGCTCGGCTCGCTGGCCCAGCGCATGACGCTGATCATCGATCCCGGCGATCGCGCGCTCGCGATCTCCGCCCGTATCGCCGGTGGCGTCGCGCGCGCCGGCGCGGCCGAGCGCGCCCGGCTGGAAAAGCTCGGCGTCCGCGTCGCCGACACGTCCGGGCGCGGCTGGAGCATGCTGCGCCACGATCTCTTCCTGTCCGACAGCGAGGTGACGATGGTGGTGCGCCGGGCGATGGATCGGGTGAAGAGCTGAGGCTTGCCCGGGCGCCGACCTCGCTCCAGTATCGGGCGTCGTAAATGGGGTCAGGCAGGGCAGGCGATGATCGGCAGATTCGTGTTGGCTCTCGGCGTGCTGCTGTCTGGCGCCGCCGCCGCGCATGATCTGCGCCCCTTCCAGGAGACCGGTCGCAGCCATGTGCTGCATGAGGACATCGGGCCGGCCGGGGCTGAGATCATCAATGTCGAGACTTATGTTCCCGCCGCCTGCGCCGCCAAAGCCTGCCCGCTGGTTTTCTCGTTGCATGGCCTGCTGCGCAACGCGGAGGCGGCGCGCGACAACTGGGTCGAGGCG
>JBKBRD010000496.1:0-2439 GCA_046292405.1 Allobosea sp.
CCGGATTCGCGGCCCCTGCTCGGGCGCATCGCGGCGCCGACGCTCGTGCTGGTGGGCGAGGGGGATTTGATCACGCCCGTTGCCGAAGCGCAGGAAATCGCGGCCGGGATCGGTCCGTCGGCGCGGCTCGTCGTCGTTCCGGGCGCCGGCCATCTGTCGACGCTGGAAGCGCCGGAGCGTCTATCGCAGGAGCTGGCGAACTGGCTCGGCGCGCCGGCGGGCCGCTGAACCATGGTTTTGGGGGCACGCGGTCGATGTGGGGCGGGCCGAAAGGCCCGTGCCCTTCGACATGACGGTGCGGGCAGGCTGGCGACCGCCTGCGCTCAGCGCTGAACCACGCAGGGGTCGAGTCGCGTCTCGTTGGCGCGTTTCTGGAGCGAGCCGGTGATCATCGGATCGACCGGCTTGCCCTTGGCCGCCGCGGCGGCGACCTGCGTCATCCGGTCGGTGTCGAGACTGGCTGTCTGCTGAGAGACGAAGTTGGCGGCGATCACCGAGAGAAAGCCAATGGCCACGGCCGCCTTCGCGACATCGGCCGCGAGCCCGCCGCGCTCATCCCGCCGGAACATGTCGATCAGCCGCATGGGGCGCTCCGCAATCAAGGGCCACGATGGCCCAGGCGGACTATGGCGGAGCAGCCGTAAAAAGATGGTTAGCGAAGCCTTGCCGGTTGCGACGCGGCGGTAACCTTGCTGTCGGCAGGTCGCCGTCAGGCAAGCTCCCTACAGATCGATCAGCTCGCCGGCGAAAGCCGCGCGCTCCTGAATGAAGATGAAGCGGGCCTCCGGCTTGTTGCCCATCAGCCGCTCGACCACATCGGAGGTCTCGTCGCGCGCCTCGTGCTCGACCATGACCTTCAGCAGGATCCGCTTCGACGGGTCCATCGTGGTTTCCTTGAGCTGGGCCGGCATCATTTCACCGAGACCCTTGAACCGGCTGATCTCCGGCTTCTTGCCCTTGAAGATCGAGGCGATCAGCTCGTCCTTATGGGCGTCGTTGCGGGCATAGACGCTCTTGCCGCCCTGTTGCAGCCGGTAGAGCGGCGGCACCGCGAGATAGAGATGGCCCTTCTCGATCAGCCGCGGCATCTGCCGCCAGAAGAAGGTCACCAGCAGCGAGGCGATATGGGCGCCGTCGACATCGGCGTCCGTCATCACGATGATCTTTTCGTAGCGGAGATCGTCTTCGCGGAACTGGCTGCCGATGCCGCAGCCGAGCGCGAGGATGAGGTCGGCGAGTTGCTGGTTCTGGTTCAGCTTGTCGCGGGTGGCGTTGGCGACGTTGAGGATTTTCCCGCGCAGCGGCAGGATGGCCTGGTTCGCCCGGTTGCGCGCCTGCTTGGCCGAGCCGCCGGCCGAATCGCCCTCGACGATGAACAGCTCCGAGCCCTTCGCGCCGGCATTGCTGCAATCGGCCAGCTTGCCGGGCAGGCGCAGCTTGCGCGTCGCGGTCTTGCGCGAGACCTCTTTCTCGAGCCGGCGGCGCAGCCTTTCCTCGGCGCGGTCGACCGACCAGTCGAGCAGCCGCAGCGCCTGCTGCGGCGCAGCCGCCAGCCAATGGTCGAAGGCGTCGCGCACGGCGTTCTCGACGATGCGCGCCGCCTCCAGAGTCGCCAGCTTGTCCTTGGTCTGACCCTGGAATTCCGGCTCGCGGATGAAGACCGAGAGCATGGCGGCGCAGGTCGCCATCACGTCGTCGGAGGTGACCTGAGCCATGCGCTTGCTCTGGCCGATGCGCTCGGCATGGTCGCGCAAGCCACGCAGCAATGCGATGCGCAGCCCCTGCTCATGCGTGCCGCCCTCGGGCGTCGGGATCGTGTTGCAGTAGGATGAAGCAAAGCCATCCTCTCCCGTCGCCAGCCAGGCGATCGCCCATTCCAGCGAACCATGGCTGCCGTCGCGGACGATCTTGCCCGAGAAGATCGGCTCGGCCACCAGATCCTTGCCCTCGATCTCGCGGGCGAGATAGTCGCGCAAGCCGCCGGGAAACTTGAACACGGCTTCGGCCGCGACATCGCCTTCCGGCTTCAGCAGCGCCGGGGCGCAGCGCCAGCGGATCTCGACGCCGCCGAACAGATAGGCCTTCGAGCGCGCCATGCGGAACAGCCGCGCCGGCACGAACTGCGCGCCTTCACCGAATATCTGCGCGTCCGGATGGAAGCGCACCCGCGTGCCGCGGCGGTTGGCGACGGCGCCGACCGTCTCGAGCGGGCCTTGCGGCAGCCCGCGCGAAAAGCTTTGGCGATACAGCATCTTGCCGCGGGCGACCTCGACCTCCAGCCGGTCCGACAGGGCGTTGACGACGGAGACGCCGACGCCATGCAGGCCGCCGGAGGTTTCATAGGCCTTGGAGTCGAATTTGCCGCCGGCATGCAGCGTGGTCATGATGACCTCCAGCGCCGACTTGCCGGGAAATTTCGGATGCGGATCGATCGGGATG
>JBKBRD010000497.1:0-2434 GCA_046292405.1 Allobosea sp.
ATTTCGCCAACGACATCGCCTATCACCGCTCGAAATTCCTGCGCGGCTTCAGCGAGATGATCGACGTCTGGGGCGCCGACCACGGCGGCTACGTCAAGCGCATGCAGGCTGCGGTGAAGGCTGTGACCGGCGGGGAGGGCGCGCTCGACGTCAAGCTCTGCCAGCTCGTGCGCCTGCTGCGCAATGGCGAGCAGGTGCGCATGTCGAAGCGCTCGGGCGATTTCGTCACCTTGCGCGAAGTGATCGACGAGGTCGGCCGCGATGCGGTGCGCTTCATGATGATCTTCCGCAAGAACGACGCGACGCTGGATTTCGATCTCGCCAAGGTCGTCGAGCAGTCCAAGGACAACCCGGTCTTCTACGTCCAGTATGCCCACGCCCGCTGCGCCTCGATCTTCCGGCAGGCGCGGGAGATCTTCCCGGATATGGACCTTTCGCCCGCCGCTCTGGCGCGCGCCGATCTCGGCCTGCTGAGCGACGAGTCGGAGATCGCCATCGTCAAGTTGATCGCCTCCTATCCGAGGATCATCGAGGGCGCAGCGGCGGCTCACGAGCCGCATCGCGTCGCATTCTTCGTGCACGAACTGGCGAGCGCATTCCATTCTCTGTGGAACAAGGGCAAAGACTCGCCGCAATTACGGTTCGTTAATCAAACTGATCGAAAGTCCACTGAGGCGAGGTTGGCGTTTGTGCATGCCGTGCGCAGCGTCCTTGCTTCCGGTCTGGCAGTCGCAGGGGTTGCGGCGCCGGAAGAGATGCGCTGATGGCTTTGCGGCCAGCGGTGCGCACAAGGTCAGATTGACCGCATGAGGCGTTCGGCGTTCCATTCGCCGGTGTGCCCATGCTGGAATGGATCATGCCATGAGTGAGCCAGCTAGAAACCGTTTCGCCCTCGATCTCGAAGACCTCGAGCGGCAGCTTCGCGGGGCGGCCCAGCCCCCCAAGCCCGGCCAGGCGACGGATCCGCTTGCCGAATTGACCCGCATCGTCGGGCAGGACGATCCGCTCAAGGATCTGTTCGCGCCCAAGGCGCCGCGCGCCGCTGAGCCGATCGCGCCGGCTCAAGTCGCCAACCCGTCCTGGCCGGAAGCCCGCAGGGAGCCGGCTTTCGGAGCGGTGACCGAGCCCGCGCCGCCGGCCGAGCTGCGTGGCGCGCTCGACGAGTTCGAAGCGTTGCTGCGCCGTTCGGACAACGCTGCGCCATCCGCGAAAGCCGCGGCCGCTGTCTATGTCCCGCCGCCAGCGCCGGTCTATGACGACGAGCCGGCGGCCCTGGCCTATCCGCGCAGCGCAGCCCCGCAGCCATCCGAGGCCGGCCCGCGCGATCTCGATCAGCATCCCGCCTATGGTCAGGAGCAGGCCTATGCGCCGGATGGCGCCTACCCGTACGACTATGATCAGACGGCGCAGGGGGAGCAGGAACTGCCTCCCGACGAGGATCTGCCCGAGCTGAGGCCGCGCCGCTCCCGCAAGGGCCTGTGGACCGCGGTCGCGCTGATTTCCGTCGGCGTGATGGGCGTCGGCGCCGCGATGACCTTCCGTTCGACGACGTCGACCTCCGATGGCAAGCCTCTGGTGATCTCCGCCGACGCCGCGCCGACCAAGGTCGAGCCGGTCAATCCGGGCGGCAAGGAGATTCCCAATCAGAACAAGCAGATCTACGAGCGTTCCGCCCAGGCGCCAAAGGCCGCGACCACCATCGTGACCCGCGAGGAGCAGCCGGTCGACGTACAGCAGGCGGCGCGCTCGATGCCGGCCCGCGTCGTTCTGCCCGGCCCCGGGAGCGAGGCCGGAAGCAATCCGTTGGCCTCCGCCCCCGGCGTTCCCGAGCGCATCGCGCAGCCGGCGGAACCCGCCCTGACGGCGGTGCCTCCGGTGCCGGGCCTCGGCGAGCCGCGCAAGGTGCGCACCGTCGCGATCCGTCCGGATGGAACCCCGGCCGCTCCGGCCAACGCCGCCCCGAGCCTCGTCACCGGCTCGACGCCCGCCCCGAGCGCTTCCGCCCAGGGCAGCGCCGCGACGCAGCTGGCGCCGACGCCGCGTCCGCGTCCAACGGTCGTGGCGGAAGCCCCGAAAGTGCAGGACAGGGCGACGCCGCCCGCGCCGGCCGCAACGACGCCGTCGGCGCCCGTGCGCGTCGCCAATGCGGCTCCGGCGGCGACCACGCCCGCTCCCGCCGCGCCGGCGACGCAGGCGATCCGCAGCGGCACGGGCGATTTCACCGTGCAGCTCGGCGCCCCTGGCAGCGAGGCCGAAGCGCGCGCCACCTTCGCGGCGCTGCAGCGCAAATACCCCGACGTGCTCGGCGGCCAGGCCCCGATCATCCGCAAGACCGATCTCGCCGGCGGCAAGACGGTGTATCGCCTGCGCATCGGCCCCTATACCCGCGACAACGCCACGACCATGTGCTCGCAGCTGCAGGCCGCGGGCGGGC
>JBKBRD010000498.1:0-2423 GCA_046292405.1 Allobosea sp.
CCGTCGATCCGCGCCAACCTGTCCTTGACGTTCAGGACGGCGTAATTGCGCAGATAAGTCATGTCGTAGCGATTGTTGGGCGAGAGGATATGCACGACCAGCATCAGGTCGGGCGAGCTCTTGACCGTGGTCACGCCGAGGCGGCGGACCTCCTCGGGCAGGCGCGGTTCGGCCTGGCTGACGCGGTTCTGGACCAACTGCTGGGCCTTATCGGCATCGGTGCCGAGCTTGAAGGTGACCGTCAGCGTCATCACACCGTCGGTCGTCGCCTGGCTCGCCATGTAGAGCATGTTCTCGACGCCGTTGATCTGCTCCTCGATCGGCGTCGCCACCGTCTCGGCGATCACACGCGGATTGGCGCCGGGATACTGCGCGCGCACCACGATGGAGGGCGGCACCACTTCCGGATATTCCGAGATCGGCAGGATGCGCAGCGAGATCAGCCCGGCCAGCAGGATCAGCACGGAGAGCACGCCGGCGAAGATCGGCCGGTCGATGAAGAATTTGGACAGGTTCATGGCACGCCCCCCTTTGGAGCGGATGTCTTTGTGACGACACGGGCCGTCATGCTCGGGCTCGACCCAAGCATCTCGGGAAAGAGATCCTCGGGCCTTCGCTTAACTCCGCCCGAGAATGACGCGTGCTGGAATCAGCGTTGCGCGAGTTCGGTCTTGTCCGCTCCGCGCCGCAGCTCGGTTTTCAGCGCCATCGGCACCGGCTCAGGCGAAACCGTCGCGCCCGGCCGGACGCGCTGCAGGCCGTTGACGACGATGCGCTCGCCGGATGAAAGCCCCGAGGTCACGACGCGCAGCCCTTCGCTCGTGGCGCCCAGCGTTACCTCGCGCCAGGTCGCCTTGTTGTCGGCGCCGACCACGAAGACGAACTTCTTGTTCTGGTCAGTGCCGACGGCGCGCTCGTTGATCACGAGCCTCTGCGCAGCCCGCGCCTGCCCCATCTCGACGCGCACGAATTGGCCCGGCAGCAGCGTGCCGTTAGCGTTGTCGAGCAGGGCCCGCACCCGGATGGTGCCGCTGGCCGCATCGACGCCATTGTCGATGAAATGCAGCTTGCCGTCGACGCGCGCCGTCTCGCTGGCCGTGGTGGCGACCCGTACGGGAATTCGGTCGAGCTTACGCTCCTGCCCCTCTAGGCTCGCCAGCGCCGCGAGCACGCTGTGCTCGTCGGCATCGAAGGAGGCATAGACCGGATCGACCGAGACCAGCGTCGTCAGCAGCGGAGCCGAGGCGCCGGCCGCTACGAGATTGCCGATCGTGATGCCGAGCCGCCCGATGCGCCCGCTGATCGGAGCCCGGATCTGCGTGTAGTCCAGATTGAGCCGCGCCGTCTGCTGGGCGGCTTCCGCCGCACGCAGATTGGCCTGCGCCTCTCGCAGTGCGTTGTAGCGGGTGTCGAGATCCTTCTGCGAGACGTTGCGGCTCGCCATCAGCTGCTGGCCACGATCATGCTCGCCGGCCGCCAGCGCGACGCGCGCCTCCGCCGCCAGAACCTGCGCCTGCGCCCGCTCGAACTCGGCGAGATAGGGAGCCTGGTCGATGCTGATCAGCAGGTCGCCCTGTTTCACCAGCCCGCCTTCGCGGAAATGCACAGCCTCGACCACGCCCGAGACGCGCGAGCGCAGGTCGACGCGCTCGACCGCCTCGAGCCGGCCGGAGAACTCGGCCCAGGTGACGATGTCGCGCTGTTCGACGGAGGCGACCGAAACCGGGGTTGCCGGCGCCGGCGCCGGTGCGGAGGTGTCGCCCTGAGCTTGGGTTCCGAAGAGGTTGAAGACGAGCGCGAGGGTTGCGAGCGAGGCGCTGGCGGCCAGGCCGCCGCCCAGCAAGCCGCTTCCCAGCAGGCCACGGCGATGCGTTCCCTGAATCATGGGGTGTTCCTTCCGATAAGAAAAAAGGCTGTGTTTGAAAGGGGGGCCTGCGCCTATGGAGCGGACGTTAGGGCATAGAATTCGCTGACATGATGGCAAGCCTTGCACAGGCAGGATCCAGTCTGCGGCGCGCCGGCATAGGCGTTGGGCCAGTTTGTCGGGGCCGGCTGGATATGGTGAAGCGTGACGACGCCGGCTTCGAGCAGACGTGCTGCGTAAGTGGCCGCTTCGTCACGCAGCGGATCGTCCTGCGCCGAGATCAGCAAAGCTGGCGGAAGTCCTGCCAGCCGCGAGGCGTTGACCGGGGCGGCATAGGGATGGGCCGCCTTGTCCGGCGAGCCGAGGTAATCGGCCCAGCCATCGGCCCAGTGGCAGCCCACGGGGCCAGCGTCAGCTTCGCGCAGCGAACAGGTGCCGAGGCATGGATCGAGCATCGGCGACAGCAGGATCTGACCCGCCAGCGCCGGCCCGAGCCGGTCGCGCGCCATCAAAGCTAGTGCAGCGGCTATGTTGCCGCCGGCTTCCTCGCCCGCCACAT
>JBKBRD010000499.1:0-2422 GCA_046292405.1 Allobosea sp.
TGGCGGACGACCTTGTCGGCGCCGTGCTTGGTGCGGGTGAAGACGATGGCGCGCTCCATCTCGGGCACGCTCAGCGTCCGCGCCAGCAAGGCCGGCTTCTGGCTGGCCTCGGTGAAGATGACGCGCTGGTCGATCTTCTCGGCCGTCGTCGCCACCGGGGCGACGGAGACCTCGACCGGGTCTTTGAGATAGGCCGAGGCGATGTCGCGGATCGGCTTGGGCATGGTCGCCGAGAACAGCAGCGTCTGGCGCTTGGCCGGGATCAGCGTGGCGATGCGGCGCAGCGCGTGGATGAAGCCGAGATCGAGCATCTGGTCGGCTTCGTCGAGCACGAGATACTCGATCTCGCGCAGCGACACGGCGCGCTGGTCGACGAGATCGAGCAGGCGGCCAGGCGTGGCGACGAGGATGTCGACATGCTGGCCGAGCGCGCGGATCTGCTTGCCGACGGGCACGCCGCCGAAGACCACGGTCGACTTCACCGTCGAGAAGCTGGCATAGGCGCGGATGCTGGTCTCGATCTGGGCGGCCAGTTCGCGGGTCGGCGACAGGATCAGCGCGCGGACCTGGCGGGTCTCCATGCGGCGCGGATTGGTCAGGAGCCGGTGCAGCAGCGGCAGCGCGAAGGCTGCGGTCTTGCCGGTTCCGGTCTGGGCGGCGCCGAGAAGGTCGCGGCCCTGGAGGATGTGGGGGATCGCCTGGGCCTGGATCGGCGTGGGCGTGGTGTAACCTTCGGCAGCGAGCGCCTTGAGAAGCTGCTCGGCGAGGCCGAGGTCGGTAAATTGGGTCAAAACAGGTCTTTCCGGACGCCGCGACGCAAGGGGCACATGTGGGTATCGGCTGTGCCGCCGGATTGCGCCCGGCCAATGATCATTTGCTCTTTCCTGCCGGCGAACCGCTAAGCCACAGCGCCGGGAGGTGTCGTTGATGGACCGGGCGGGCGCGAACGCCCACCCGGCGCAGTGCAGTCTCAGGCGATGGCGAGGTTGCCGGCCGAGGACTTGCCGGTCTTGCGATCGGCGACCAGCTCGTAGGAAACGACCTGACCCTCGACCAGCTCGCGCAGGCCGGCGCGCTCGACGGCGCTGATGTGGACGAAAATGTCCTGGCCGCCGTTAGACGGGGTGATGAAGCCGTAGCCCTTGGTGGCGTTGAACCACTTGACGGTGCCCTTATCCATGGAAGGTAGTCCTTACGTTTCAGATCCGCGTATGGGTTGTGACCCAAGGCCCGACGCGCGGAACGCCCAGCCCTGGTCTTGTAGCGATGTGTGGTGGATCTGAATCGTACCGGCGGAAAAGAGCCGCAGGATAAATGGCCAGAACCCGGCCGCATCTCGTCTTACGTGGGATGGGCTAGCACAATTTGCAACGCGGGTCCAGCGGGAGCGGACCCTGAACCACTGGACAAGTGGGAACGAGCGCGCCGACGCTTGTTCCCGAAATGGGAACATGGCATGATCCGTCGATGCAGGTGATCGCGCGCCGCACATTGAGAGAGTTCTGGCAGTGCGAGCCCCGTGCGGAGATGCCGCTGCGGGTTTGGTATGCGATCGTCCACAAGGCGGAACGGTCCGCCCCGTCGGACATCAAGACGCAGTTCGGCGCGAGTGTGGATTTCGTCGGTGACAACCGGGTGATCTTCGACATCGCCGGCAACAAGTACCGGCTGATCGTCCATGTCGCCTACGCCTACCAAAGGGTGCTGATCAAATTCGTCGGCACGCACAAGGACTATGATCGGATCGACGCGGAGACGGTATGATGCAGATGGAGATCAGGGCGATCCGCAACGAGGCGGATTACGACTGGGCGCTAGCCGAGATCGAGGCCTATTTCATAGACCAGCCCGCGCCGGGATCGCCCGAGGCGGACCGGTTCGATGTTCTCGCCGCACTGGTAAAGGTCTATGAGGACCAGCACCATCCCATCGAGGCGCCCGATCCCGTCGAGACAATCCGTCAGTGGATGGCGCTGCGCGACTTGCGCCAGAGCGATCTGGCGACTCTCCTCGGCTCCAAGTCACGCGCCTCGGAGATTCTCAGTCGCAAGCGGCCGCTGACGATGGACATGGTGCACAAGCTCAACAGAGATTGGGGGATCCCTGCTGACGCGCTGATCGCCCCCTACACCCTCGCCGCCTGAATAGGAGCCCCGCCCTACCCTTCCTTCTGCTTCACCGCCCCCAGCGCCGCCTGCGCCGCGGCCAATCGCGCGATCGGCACGCGGAAGGGCGAGCAGGAGACGTAGTCGAGGCCGACGCTTTCGCAGAAGCCGATCGAGGCCGGGTCGCCGCCATGCTCGCCACAGATGCCGAGCTTGATGTCGGGTCGCGTCTTGCGGCCGCGCTCGGCCGCAAGCTTGACGAGTTCGCCCACGCCTTCCTGGTCGATGGTGACGAAGGGGTCGTTGGCGAGAATGCC
>JBKBRD010000500.1:0-2412 GCA_046292405.1 Allobosea sp.
GCGGTCGTCGGGAGTGAAAAGCCGCGATGGAAGATCGAACAAAGTCTCGCGATTTCATGTTGTTAGATTGCCTGACGTGTGACTGAAATCAGGACAATGCCGGGTGCATTCCTAAACTCTACCGTTCTGCGACGATTCAGACGGACAGTGCGGCCCCGAGGAGAAGGCGAAGCTTGTGATCCGGCTGGCCGATGGCAAGGACCGCAGCATCCAGTACATCGCAGCCACGACCTATTGGGGGCCGGATGGCCAGCCGATGACCGCGCAACAGTTCCTTGAGCGGCTGGATGGTGACCTTTCAAGCCTGATCATGGACGAGGACGCCCTGCGCAAGGCATGGAGCGCGCCCGAAAGCCGCGAACACTTCCTGTCAGTGCTGGAGCAGCGAGGCTACGACCCCGAGAAACTCGACGAGATGCGGCGCCTGATCGACGCGCCGGACAGCGACCTGTTCGATGTGCTGGCCTACATCCGTTTCTCCACCCCGCCCAAGACCCGAAGCGCGCGGGCGGCCAACGCGAAAGATGATCTGGAATCGCAGCACGAGCAGATGCAGGCCGTTAGCGTCCTAGGAGCTGGTGTAATGTCATCGCCTTCGGCGGTGTGATCCCGGGTGGCCATCGAGGTGTATGTTCGAGGTGGAGTTTGGCGACTTCAACCACGGACCTTACGGAGACCCCGATGACCAAGACGAAAATGGACCTGTCCGAGCTTCTGGCCAGGCACGATCAGGGCGACTTCCTGCGCGGCATTGCCGAAGCCGTCCTGCAGCTGATCATGGAGACCGATGTGGAAGGCATCATCGGCGCCGGCCGGCATGAACGCAGCGGCGACCGCACGACCTGGCGCAACGGGTATCGAGAGCGCGCTCTCGATACCCGTTTGGGCACGCTGAACCTGCGGGTGCCGAAGCTGCGGCAGGGCAGCTATTTCCCGGGCTTTCTGGAGGCGCGCAAGACCTTCGAGCAGGCGCTGGTTGCGGTGATCCAGGGTGAGCGGGCGAACGCCAATGGTCCGTGAGAGCCCGCGAACGGGATCGGCGGCGTCTCGACCCGCCGGGTGGACGAGCTTGTGCAGGCCATGGGGCTGAACGGCATCTCCAAGAGCACCGTCTCGAAGCTGTGCAAGGATCGAGCCAATGTCCGCCATTGGTTCGAGGACGATGGCGAGGGATGAACGCGTCGGCGAGTTCCTGAACCGCCCGCTGACCGGCGACTGGCCCGTTCGCCATCGGGCTCGAACCGATGGCGCCTCGCTGGCTCACTCTGGCTGGATGCGACCTACCTGAAGGTGCGCCAGGGCGGCCGGATCGTGCCGGTGGCGGCCATGATCGCCGTGGCCGCCAACACCGAGGGGCGGCGCGAGATCATCGGCCTGGGCATCGGCCCGTCCGAGGCCGAGACGTTCTGGACCGAGCTCCTGCGCTCCTTGCGCGCCCGGGGCCTCGGCGGGGTCAGATTGGCGATCAGCGATGCCCGCACCGGGCTCAAGGCCGCCATCGCCCGGGTCTTCGAAGCCACGTGGCAGCGGTGCCGCGTTCGCTGGATCAGGAACGCGCTGGCCGTTCGCCATTGGGCTTGGACCAATGGCGCCTCGATGGCTCACTCTCGCGCGGCCGGCACACCGTCGTTGCCGCCGCGATCCGGCAGGCCTTCGACCAGCCGGACCGCGCCCATGCCGGCGAGACCTGGCGCAAGGTGGCCGAGCAGTTGCGCCCGCGCTGGCCCAAGCTGGCCGACCTGATGGACGCCAGCGAGCACGACGTGCCGGCCTGCATGTCCTTCCCCCGCCAGCATCGGACCAAGCTGCATTCCACGAACCCCATCGAGCGGCTGAACAAGGAGGTGAAGCGCCGCGCCGATGTCGTCGGGATCTTCCCGAATGACGCCTCCATCATGCGCCTGATCGGCGCCGTCCTGTTCGAACAGAACGACGAATGGCAGACCTCAAGCCGCTACATGATGGTCGAGGCCTTCGCCGAGATCGACAAGGAGGAGATCGACCCCATTCTCAGCATAACCACGAAAGCCGCCTGATCATGCCCTCAGGCCATCAGGGAAATTACACCAGCTTGACGGACGTGACCTTACGCCAGTGGCGGGACAAGGCGAAGCTCACCCCCGACGCATTGGGCTACGACCTGCGCTTGCAGGATGCGCGGGGCACGGCCGCAACCCGCCTGTTGAACGCCCCAGAAGTGTCGCTTGCCGAAATCGCCGCGCACATGGGTTGGAGCGTGCGTCATGCGGCGGCGGTCATTGAGCATTACGCCCGAGTCTCACCCGACGAGTCGGATGCTATTCTGGTCAAGCTCGCGCGCGCCAAAGGGGGTGCAGCGTGAACAAAACTGTAAACGCAACTGTAAACGGAGCAAAGAAGCCGATGATTGACGGAGCACAAACCCTTGAAAAG
>JBKBRD010000501.1:0-2404 GCA_046292405.1 Allobosea sp.
CTGGCGCTGGCTCGCCTCTGCCGTTGGGAAGCGCTGGAGCCAAACCGCTTCCCGCAAGCCTTCGAGGCCGAGATCGCCTGCCATCTGCGCGATGGCCGGGTGCTCTCCGCCCGGATCGACGATGTCTTCGGCAACGCCAGCAGGCCGGCTGCGCAGGCCGACGTGCTCGCCAAGTTCCGCGCCAATGCCGGGCGCGCCCTGTCCCCGGCCGCAGTCGGCGCGCTCGAGGCGTTTTATCTCGCCCCGGCCGAGGCCGGCGATTTCCACGCCTACGCCGCAGCGCTCAGCGACAGGCTCGCCTAAAGCCGCGCGGCCATCGAGGATGATAGCGATGAGCGACATGATCACCATCTTCTCCGGCGGCACGGCCGTCCTGCCCGGGCGCGGCCCGACACAGTGCGATGTCGTCACGCAGGGCGGAAAGATCGTGGCGCTCGGGGCTTTCGATGCGGGCGTCGCGCCGGTGGAGCGCATCGACTGCGCCGGGCTCGTGCTGTTTCCTGGCGCGATCGACCCGCATCTCCATCTCGGCCATGGCAGCGACATTTCGCGGCCGCGCGTGCCTGCCGATGCGGCCCAGGAGAGCGCCGCCGCAGCGATCGGCGGCATCACGACCTTCATCCCCTATCTCCTGAGCACCGAGCCGTTCGACGCCGTCTTCCCTGAGGTGCAGGCGGTGACGGAAGCCGGCAGCCGCATCGACTTCGGCTATCACTTCATCATCTCGACCGAGGCGCAGCTTGCCGGCGTCCCATCCTATGTCGAGCGCTGCGGCGTGAACTCCTTCAAGATATTCATGAACAACCGCGGCGGCGAAGGCGCGCGGCTCGGCCTGCCCGACATCGACGACGGCTTCCTGTTCAGGCTGTGCGAGGCGGCTGCGGCCAGCGGGGCCGTGGTCTGCCCGCATCCGGAAACGATCGAGATCGCCTGGGTGCTGCGTGCACGCGAAAAGGCGCGGGATCCCGATGGGACCGGCGGCTTGCGGACGTGGAACGCCTCGCGCCCGGATTTTGTCGAGGCCGACGCGGTGCAGCGCTCGGCCTATCTCGCCCGCGTCGCCGGCGCCCGCATCCACATCGTCCACACCTCGTCCGCGGCGGCGCTCGAAGCCGGGCTGATGCAGCGCGGGGCGGGCAGCGCGATCACGATCGAGACCTGCCCGCATTATCTCACCCATGACGAGACATGGGAGCGGGGCACGGTGGGCAAGATCAACCCGCCGCTGCGCAGCCGCAAGGATTGCGAGGCGCTCTGGCAGGCTGTGCTCTCCGGCGATGTCGACATCATCGGCACCGACCATGTGCATCGCGATCTCTCCGGCAAGACCGGCTCGGTCTGGGACGCCTCGCCGGGATGTCCGGGCCTGGAGACGATGCTGCCGGTCATGCTGAGCGAGGGCCATCACAAGCGCGGCCTTTCGCTGGAGAGGGTCGCGGCCCTGACGGCGACCAACGCGGCGATGGCGATGGGATTGTCGCAGCGCAAGGGCGCCATCGCCGTCGGGCTCGACGCAGACTTCGCAATCGTGGATCTCGATGCGGAATGGCTGCTGGACCAGAGCTGCCTTCGCTCCAGCGCCGGCTATTCCATCTATGAGGGCCAGCGCTTCAAGGGGCGCGTCGTCCACACCGTTCTCCGGGGCGGATTCGTCATGCGCGACGGCGTTCTGCTTGACGACGCCATCGGGCAGGGCCGCTACCTGCCTCGCTCATTCGGCTGAGATTCTGGAAAGCGTCCCAGGATCGACGGGGACGGCGACGACACGCTGGGTTCAGCCCTCGAGTTGCGCCAATTGGCGCAACGCCTCGGGCGTGGTCGATGGGAAGCCGAAGAAGTCGAGATAGGCTGGGATCTGCTCGAACAGCATGTCGGTTCCAACCTGGAACGCGCAGCCGCGGGCGCGGGCGGCGAGCAGGAAGGGCGTCATCTCCTGGCTCATCACCACCTCGCCGACAAAGGCGTCCGGAGGGATGCGATCGACGGCGAGAGGGAGCGGGTCGCCCGGCTTCATCCCGAGCGGCGTGGCGTTGGCGACGATATCCTGCCCGGACGGATCGGCGGAACCGATCACCAGCGTCAGCTGCGGATAGTGGCGGCGCAGGCGCCCGGCCAGCGCCTCCATCGCAGCGGCATCGGGATCGTACAGGGTCAGCTGCGCCAGGCCGGCCTTCGCCAGCGAGGCGGCTATCGCCGATCCGACGCCGCCGCAGCCGACCACGAGTGCGCGGGCATTGACCACGACCCGGCCCTTGCGCAGCAGCCCGCGCACGAAGCCTTCGCCGTCGAACATGTCGCCGATCAACCGGCCCTCGCCATCCAGCCGCACGGCGTTGCAGGCGCCCGCCACCGCCGCCGTGGTCATGACCTCGTCGAGCAGGGCGATGGTCGTCACCTTGTGCGG
>JBKBRD010000502.1:0-2400 GCA_046292405.1 Allobosea sp.
CTGCAGCACCGGCCGCAACTCGGCAACCTTGATCGGCGAGGGTGCAGCAAGCGTGGCCGCAAGCTTCCGCTGCGCTGCGCGCTCGGCGGCGACCTGCAGCAACCCGTCGATGGTGGTGTCGAAATCAGGGCTGACCGGCTCGGCATGGGCACGCCGCACCTGCTGCCACTCACTCTCGATGGCGGTCTTGTGACGCGCATAAAGCGCCTCCTCGAAGACGAGCCGGATCGCCAGCAGCTCGAGCGCCGTCGTGTCCGTCCGTCCCTCGACCTCGGCCTTGAACTGGATGTGGCGCGCATACTGCGCCCAGCCGCCGACGGTCAGCAGAAGTTGATGGAAATAGGTGCCGGGTTCGGCGCCGAGGCCAAGCGCGACGGCAGCCCGTTCGATCGCCCCATGCGGGGTCTCCGGCGTTTCGTCGACATGGATGCTGAAGCCCTTCAGCCCCAAGATTTCCGGTGTCAGATCATGGGTCGCAAAGGCGCGCCAGGCAGCATAAAGCCCGTTGCGCCGGGAGGCGGCCCAAAGGGCCTGCCCCTGATCGAAGAAGCCGGCCGCAAAACTGCCGATCCGCTCGGACACGAGCCCCGGCCAATCCTTGCCCGTGGCCCGCGCGGCAAGCTCCGCGATCGTCGGGAGTGCCGCCACCGGCTGCGGCTCCTCGCCAACGGCAGCCTTGAGCGCCGGCAGGTCGATGTGGCTGAAGAGCGCGCTCGACTGGAGCGCCGCCGCCAGATCCTCATCCGTGATCTCGCTCCTGGCGATCTGGTCGGCAAAATGCTTGCGCGGCAATGCCAGCCTGACGCCGCCGATCCGGGCGAGCCGGGCCGCCGTCTGGTCGAGCGTCTCGGTGATCTGGCCGAGGAATGGGTTGACGGCAACGGTCGCCGTCAGCGGCCAGGCCGGCGGGATCGCCCGCACGGCCTGATCCGCCGCAAGCGCGAGTGCTTCACCATGCAGGGTGTCGATCGTGGTCATCTCGGTCATCGGTTCACTCCTTGATGGAAGCAGGCGTTGCGGAGGGGGTGCGCGGAAGCGTCCAGCCACCGAGCAGGCGATCGAAGAGGGCATTGACGTAGAGGCCGTTGGCGAGATGGACGCGCAGGCCCGCCGCTGCCGGATGATAGGCCCAGAGCGGGAAGAGCGACTGGGCAACAGCCACGACGCCGAAGGTGACGACGGCAAGCAGCATTAGCGTCCATTCGAGCGGCTCGGGCTGTGGGGTCGCAGGCAGCGTCCCGAGCATCAGCTTGTCGGAAATGCGCTGCAAGGCGAAGTAGGCCGTGGCCGCCGAGATCGCGTAGAGCGAGGTTCGCCAGGTCAGCGCCCGGGGAGCCGCATCCGCCAACCCTTGAGCGATCAAGTAAGCGACGCCGAAGATCAGGATTGCACCAAGCGCCAAAGCCTGCGGCGGCTTGTCGGCGAAACCGAAGAGCAGGCCGATGACGGCATAGATGGCAAGCGCCAGCAGGAAGGCGCGCCCGACCGCCTTGGCATTTGGGATCGCGACCGGACCGGGGCGCTTGATAGAGGCGACCGTTTCGATGGCCGAGCCGGAGGCGAGGAAGGCGTGTGCCTTGTAGAGCGAATGGGCGACGATGTGCAGCAGCGCAATCGGGAACAGTGCCAGGCCACATTGCAGGATCATGAAGCCCATTTGCGCGACCGTGGACCAGGCGAGCGAGGTCTTCACCGCTGACTGGGTGAGCATCACGAGACTGCCGAACAGCGCCGTGAAGCCACCAACCATGACCAGCACCGCCAGTACCACAGGCGCCTGCAGCATGACATCGGCAAAGCGGATCAGGAGGAAGCCGCCAGCATTGACGACGCCGGCATGCAGCAGAGCCGAAACCGGGGTCGGCGTTTCCATCACTTCCGTGAGCCAGCCATGGGTCGGGAACTGCGCAGACTTCAGAAGTGCGGCGACAGCAAGGAGCGCTGCGGCAGCGATCGTCAGCGGCAGCCCCTCGCCTAACCGCGCAGCGGCAAGGATGGTGGCGATGTCGCCAGTGCCGAAGGAAATCGCAAGCAGGATGACGGCGCTGATCAGCGCGGCATCACCCGTGCGCGAGACGATGAACTTCTTGCGCGCGGCCCGCTGGGCAGCGATCCTGTCAGGATAGAAGAGCAGCAGCTGATGCAGGAGCAGGCTGGTTGCGACCCAGCCGATGACGAGCTGCATGAGCGTGCCGGACTGGACGAGCAGGAGCACAGCCGCAAGCGTCGCCGTCATCCAGCCGGTGAACGGCCCCTGCCGCTCTTCGCCATCGAGGAAGGTGCCGGCATAACGCAGCACCACCCAGCCGATGAAGGAAACGAGCAGCAGCATGACAAGGCTGACAAGATCAAGCCGCGAGGCCAGCGCGAAGTAGCTGTAGCCGATTGCCGGGCTGGTGC
>JBKBRD010000503.1:0-2389 GCA_046292405.1 Allobosea sp.
TGGGAGGCGGCGGTGGCGCGGCGGCTGGTGAAGCTGCCGAGCGTGATCCTGCCCAACCTCATCCTCGGGCAAAGCGTCGTGCCGGAGTTCATTCAGCAGATGGCGACGCCGCAGGCGCTTGCGGACGCGTTGCTGGATGCCCTGCGCGAGGGCGAGGCGCGGCAGCGCCAGCTCGCAGGCTTCGCGCAGGTCGAAGCGATCATGCGCTCGGCCGGCGCCAACCCCGCCGCCAATGCGGTCGACGCGGCTCTGGCCCTGGTCGGAACGGGGAGCTAGCTCTCGCGCGCCCTCATCGGCGGCGTCTTCAAGGATGGTCCAGGAGGCTCCGGCGCCCGCTGGACCATCCTTCGAGACGCGCCTGCGGCGCTCCTCAGGATGAGGGCTCGGGGTTGATTACGGTCGAGGGGGCGGTGCGGACGGAGCCAAAACCCTGGCCCAGCTCCCAACAGCCCTCAACCTGAGGAGCCGCGGCACGCGGCGTCTCGAAGGATGCTTCAGGAGGCTCTGTTGACCGCTGGACCATCCTTCGAGACGCGCCTGCGGCGCTCCTCAGGATGGGCGGTCGGAATAAGAGACAGGGCTGCGGCGGTTTGCGCGCCGCAGCCCCTCAAAGCCGGTCCAGCGCTCAGCGACGGCCGATCGGCGTGTAATCGCGCTGCGGCGAGCCGGTGTAGAGCTGGCGCGGGCGGCCGATGCGCTGGGATGGATCCTCGATCATTTCCTTCCACTGCGCGATCCAGCCGACGGTGCGGGCGAGCGCGAACAGGGCCGTGAACATCGAGGTCGGGAAGCCCATCGCCTTCAGCGTGATGCCAGAATAGAAATCGATGTTCGGATAAAGCTTCTTCTCGATGAAGTAGCTGTCCGAAAGCGCGATGCGCTCCAGCTCCATGGCGACGTCGAGCAGCGGATCGTCCTTGATGCCGAGCTCGTTGAGCACCTCATGCGTGGTCTTCTGCATGATCTTCGCGCGCGGATCGTAGTTCTTGTAGACGCGGTGGCCGAAGCCCATCAGGCGGAAGGGATCGTTCTTGTCCTTCGCCTTGGCGATGTATTTCGGAATGTTCTCGACCGTGCCGATTTCCTGCAGCATCTGCAGGGCGGCCTCGTTGGCGCCGCCATGGGCCGGTCCCCAGAGGCAGGCCGTGCCGGCCGCGATGCAGGCGAACGGGTTGGCCCCAGACGAGCCGGCGAGACGCACCGTCGAGGTCGAGGCGTTCTGCTCATGGTCGGCGTGCAGGATGAAGATCCGGTCCAGCGCGCGCGAAAGCACCGGATTGACCTTGTACTCCTCGGCCGGAACCGCAAAGCACATGCGCAGGAAGTTCGAGGTGTAGTCGAGCGAGTTCAGCGGATAGACGAAGGGCTGGCCGATCGTGTACTTATACGCCATCGCGGCGAGCGTCGGCATCTTCGCGATCATGCGCATCGAGGCGACCATCCGCTGATGCGGATCGGAGATGTCGGTCGAGTCGTGATAGAAGGCCGACATCGCGCCGATCGAGCCGACCATAACGGCCATCGGATGCGCATCGCGGCGGAAGCCCTGGAAGAACCGGGCCATCTGCTCATGCACCATGGTGTGGCGCGTCACGCGATAGTCGAAATCCGCTTTCTGGCTGGCGGTGGGGAGCTCGCCGTAAAGCAGCAGATAGCAGGTCTCGAGAAAGTCCCCGTGTTCGGCGAGCTGCTCGATGGGATAGCCGCGATAGAGCAGCACGCCCTCATCGCCGTCGATATAGGTGATCTGCGACTCGCAGCTGGCTGTCGAGGTGAAGCCGGGGTCGTAGGTGAACATCCCGGTCTGCGAATAGAGCTTGGCGATGTCGATGACCGAGGGGCCGATGGAGCCCTTCTTGATCGCCATATCGAGGGTTTTTCCATCGACATTGAGCTGGCTGCTGTTTCCGGTCATCGATACCGATCCTTTCAGGCTCGCTGCTGTTCAGCCGCCCGGCGGCGCGAGACCCGATCGTTCGCGTCTCTGTTGCGCCGCTGGCCCCGCTCATCTTGAACTGGAAGACGACGACGGCATGACAGTGCGGAAGACGAAGCGAACGGCCGGATTGAGACGCGCAGGCAACTGAAATTCAAGCAATAATCGTGCCCCGCCCGCAGATGCGAAACGGGTTCACATGCCGCGTCACTAGACCATTTGCCGAGGGGGTTCAACACAGCCGAAAGGCGGTGGCGTCATTCCCCGCAAGCAGCCCGATCAGGTGTGATCGGCCAAGCGCGCCAGCGTCTCCTCGCGGCCGAGCACGGCCATCACGTCGAACAGGCCCGGCGACATCGCACGCCCCGTCAGCGCGGCGCGCAGGGGTTGCGCAGCCTGACCGAGCTTGAGCCCATTGGCCTCGGCGAAGCTGCGCACTGCCGCCTCGACTGC
>JBKBRD010000504.1:0-2386 GCA_046292405.1 Allobosea sp.
GAACGGCTGCAGCGGCCGGTCAATCTCGACCCGTCCGCCCTCGCGTCGCAGCGCCAGCAGGCTGGCGACGATGCCGATCCCTGCGACCAGCGCCACCAGCAGCGACAGGGCCGCGGCCTCGCCGAGCCCGGCCGGGCCGAAGCTCGAGAGCCGGCGATAGATCAGCGTCGGCAGGGTGAGATAGTTGACGGGCAGGCCGAGCAGCGCCGGAATGCCGAAATTGCCGACGCCAGCGACGAAGGCGAGCAGGGCGGCCGCGACGATCTGCGGGCGCAGCACCGGCAGCAGGATGCGGCGCAGGATCGTGGCGGGGCCGGCGCCCTCCATCTGCGCCGCCTCGATCAGCGCATGCGGCACGCTGCGCAGGCCGCTCCACAGCGTGATCGCGACGAGCGGCGCATGATGCAGCGCCATCACCAGCACGATGCCGCCGCGCCCCAGCAGCGGGTTGGGCGTGCCCGGCGCCGGCGCCAGGCCGAGCGCCCCCAGAATGGCCGATTGCGGGGCGGCCAGGCTGAGGAAGGCGAGCGCCGCCACCTGCGGCGCGATCATCATCGAAAACACGAAGGCGAAGGCGATGGCGCGCTTGCAGCCGACATCGCTGACCGCCAGCAGCAGCGCCACCGTCCCGCCGATCGCCAGCGCGCCGATGGCCGAAAGTCCCGCCGTCTCGACCGTGTGGAGCGTGGCCCGCGCCGCCGCCCGGCTGACGATCTCCGCCAACGCCGCGTCGGGAGCGAATACGCCGCCGGGAGCCAGGGCCGCCCAGGCGAGCCGCAGGAACGGCAGGCCGCCGAGCAGGCAGGCGCAAAGCGCCAGAGCGATCGCGAGGCCGGGCCAGGCCGGCCAACGCCCCACCAGCGCCGACAGCCGCTTCTGGCGCGGCCACGCCGGTCGCAGGGCGAGCGTCACCCTTGCGTCACTCGAAAATGGCGCTGAAGCGCTTGCGGGCGCCCGCCTCCTCGGCCAGAGCCTTGGCCGCGTCGAACGGCATCAGCTTGATCGCGTCGCGACCGGGGTAGCCCGGCGGCAGGGCGACATCGGGGAGAGCGGCGACATAGCCCTGGCGCAAGGCGAGCGCCTGCCCCTCCGGAGAGAGCAGAAAATCGACGAAGGCCTTGGCGGCGTCGGGGTTGCGCGCCGTCTTGAGGATGGCGACCGGCTCGCTGACCGCGGAGACGCCCTCCAGCGGGAAGACGAAGTCGACGGGCGCGCCCTTCGCCTTTTCGCGGATCGGCATGAAATCGACGATCATGCCATAGAGCTTCTCGCCGGTGGCGACCTGGCGCAGGATGTCGCCGTTGCCGCCCGATGCGACGGCGCCGTTGCGCTGCAGCGCTTCGTAATAGCTCCAGCCGCCCGGCAGGTTCCCGGCGAGCGTCATGGTGTGGATCAGCGCCGCGCCGGAGTTGAGCGGGCTCGGCATGGCCAGCTGGTTCTTCGCCTCCGGCCTGGTCAGATCCGCCCAGCTGGTCGGCTTCAGCGACGCCTTGCTGTTGTAGACGATGCCTGTCGTGATGAGCTTGGTAGCGAACCACATCTTTTGCGGATCGTGCAGCCCGGCCGGGTAGGCCTCGACCCTGGCCTGCTCATGCGCCAGCAGGCGGTCTTCCTTCTTCAGCCCCTCCATCGTCACCGAATCGGCGATGAGGATCAGATCGGGCTGCGGCGCCCCGGCCTCGAACTCCGACCGCAGCTTCGCCATGATGCGCGGCGTTCCGTCGCGCACGAAACTGACCTCGACGGTCGGGTGGGCTTTTTTGAAGGCGTCGATGGTCTGTTGCGCATCGGTGTTGGGCTGGCTGGTATAGAGAACCAGCTTGCCCTCGGCGGCGCCGGCTTCGCCTAGCAGCGACAGGCTGAGCGCGAAGACCGCGGACAAGACATTGACGCGCATCGAGTTTCCTCCTGGGACCGCCCCCTCGGGCGCAGGCAGCGGTTACCCCGCTCTCATGACAGCGCCATGAAAGCGGCGGCCTACCGTCATGGCCAGAGGCCGCCCCCCTGTCCACCCCGTCTCCCGGCATTTTTACCCTGCACGTTTTTCTGGCAGCGTGGCGGCTTGTGAGACATGGTCGACTTCGACTAGTGTCCGCGGCAAGGCGTTGTGAAAACGTCGGATTTAAACGGTTTAAACGGGAGGTTTTCGATGAAGTCTGTACGTCACCTGGTCACGGGCGTCGCGCTCGCCGCCATTGCCACAAGCTGGACCGGCGCCGCCATGGCGCAGGAATCGATCACGGTCTGGTTCACCAAGGGCTTTTACAAGGGTGAGGACGACGCGCTGCTTGCCGTCGTCGACAAGTTCCAGAAGGCCACCGGCGTCAAGGTCGACCTCTCGCTCTACGCGACCGAGGATTGCGTGACCAAGTCGGTCGGCGCGGTC
>JBKBRD010000505.1:0-2384 GCA_046292405.1 Allobosea sp.
GCCGCTACGTTTCGGGGCTGCATCCCGAGATCGCCGCCGCAACTTTGCGCCAGATCGTCTCCAACAGCGCCGGCTTGACGCGGGATGGACCGGATGCCGGCCAGTTCACCGATCGTCGCCCCTATCTCGACAAGGCAACCCTGCTGGCGGATCTCGCCGCGGCCCCGCCTTTGCCCGCTGCGCAGCGCTTCAAATATTCCAATCATGGCTTCGCCCTGCTCGGGCTCGTGATCGAGGCCGTGACCGCGCGCCCCTACGCCGAATGGATCGCGCAGGAGATCGTCGCCCCCGCCGGCCTCAAGGAAACGACGCCGGGCGTCGAAGGCTGGGGCGCGCGCCCGCGCGCCAAGGGGCATAGCGGGCGGATGCCGCTCGGCCGGCGCGTCGTCATCCCCGCCGACAATCCCGGACAGGCGATGGATGCGGCCGCCGGTTTCGTCGCCACCGCAGCCGATACCGCGCGCTACTTCGCGCAGCTCTCGCCCAAGGCCGAACGCAGCCTGCTCTCGCCGCTATCGCGCCGCGAGATGAGCCGCAGGCATTGGGAGGATGCAGAGAGCGCGCTCGGCCGTCATTACGGTCTCGGCACGATCTCGGGCGGGCACGGCGACTGGCGCTGGTTCGGCCATTCCGGCGGGTTCCAGGGCTTCATCACCCGCACCAGCGTCTTTCCGAGCCAGGACCTGACGATCTCGGTCCTGACCAACGCCATCGACGGCCTCGCCCACCCCTGGCACGATGGCATCGTGCAGATCCTCAGGCGGTTCAAGGAGAGCGGCGCCCCGACTCCCGCCCATGCCGACTGGCGCGGTCGCTGGTGGACGCTCTGGCGTTGCGGCGATCTCGTGCCGTTGGGCGACAAGGTCCTGCTGGCGGACCCGACGCTGCTCGACCCGTTCTTCGACGCCCCCGAGATCAGCGTCACAGGCGTCGATCAGGGCCGGATCGACAGGGCTTCAGGTTTCCACAGCCCGGGAGAGACGGTGAGGCTGAACCGCGCCGCCGATGGCGGCGTCGAGACGGTTCAGCTAGCCGGCACGCTGGTGCTGCGGGAAGAGGCGATGAAGGCGGAGATGGAGGCACGCTACGGCCAACCGGCCGCGCCCCTCACCGCATGAAGTGCAGGCTGCGGAAACGCCCCCGGAAAGCCGTGACGTCCCTGGCGATCACATCGGCGGGGCGCGACGCGTTCAGCCCTTCGGCGATATAGCCGGCCAGTTCCGGCATATCGGCCGCCGTCATGCCGAAGCGCACGATCTCGGGCGTGCCGAGGCGCAGCCCGTTGACGTCTTCGGCCACGGCCGGCAGCGGCAGTCCGATGCCGCAGCTGAGGATGTTGACGGCCCGCAGCTTTTTCGCCGCCGCCTGGCCGCCGCCATACGGCGCGGCCTCGATCGCGAATTGATGCGAGGCGGTGATGCCGCGATCGCGCGCGAACACCGGCAGCTGCCGCTCGACCAGCGCTTCGCCCAGCGCCTTGGCGGTCAGCGCCATCTCCTGCGCATAGGCCCGGCCATGGGCCTTCCAGTCCAGCAAGGAGACGGCCAGCGAAGCGGCTTTCGCCGCGTCGAAATTGGCGGTGAGGCCGGGATAGGCGATGGCGTCGAGCTTGCGCGCGATCTCCGGATCATTGGTGACGATCAGCCCCGATGGCGGGCCGCCCAGGCTCTTATAGGTGCTCATCGTCATCAGATGGGCGCCCTCCTCCAGCGGCTGCTGCCAGCCATGGCCGGCGATCATCCCCGACATATGCGCGGCGTCGAACAGCACGAGCGCGCCAACCTCGTCGGCGATGGCGCGGATTTCGCGGATCGGATGCGAAAACAGGTTCAGGCTGCCGCCGATCGAGATCATCTTGGGGCGCAGCCGCAGCGCATCCTGGCGCAGTCGCGGGAGATCGACGGTGTAGTTCACCGGATCGATCGGGGCCGCATGGGTCTTGATGCCGTAGAGCCCGGCCGCGCCGGCGCCGTGATGGGTGACGTGGCCGCCGATCTCGCCGGGCGGCGCGATGATGCAATCGCCGGGCTTGGCCGCCGCCATGAAGGCGTAGAGATTGGCGATAGCGCCCGAAGGCACGCGGATTTCGGCGAAGCGCGCCCCGAAAACCTCGGCGGCGAGCTCGGCGGCGATGACCTCGATCTTCTCAATCGCCTCCAGCCCCATCTCGTATTTGTCGCCGGGATAGCCGAGCGAAGGCCGCGCGCCGATGCCGGCCGACAGCAGCGCCTCGGCCTTCGGATTCATCACATTGGTGGCGGGGTTGAGGTTGACGCAATCCTGCTCGTGGATGCGGCGATTTTCGGCGGTCAGCGCCGCGATGCGGGCCTCGATCGCGTCGAGCGACTGACCGGCCGTTTCGGCGGCGATGCCGAGCACGTAAT
>JBKBRD010000506.1:0-2378 GCA_046292405.1 Allobosea sp.
TGGGTGGTCGGGCACTTCAACTCCGGCGTCACCATTCAGGCCTCGGAAGTCTATGCCGAGAACGGCATGATCATGATCTCGCCTTCGGCCACCAATCCGAAGATCACCGAGCGCGGCCTCTGGAACGTCTTCCGCACCTGCGGCCGCGACGACCAGCAGGGTGACGTCGCCTCGGCCTACATCGCCAAGAACTTCAAGGACAAGAAGATCGCGGTCGTCCACGACAAGACCACCTATGGCCAGGGCCTTGCCGACGAGACCCGCAAGGGCCTGACCAAGGCCGGCGTCAAGGATGTGCTCTATGAGGGCGTCAACGCCGGCGAGAAGGACTTCTCGGCGCTCATCTCCAAGCTGAAGTCGGTTGGCGCCGACTATCTGTATTGGGGCGGCCTGCACACCGAAGGCGGCCTGATCGTCCGCCAGATGCGCGACCAGGGCCTCAAGACCGTGCTGATCTCGGGCGACGGCATCACCACCGACGAGTTCGCCACGATCGGCGGTCCCGGCGTCGAAGGCACGCTGATGACCTTCCCGCCGGACCCGCAGAAGCGCCCCGAGGCGGCTGCCGTCCTCAAGAAGTTCGAAGCCAAGAAGTTCAAGCCCGAGGCCTACACCCTCTACAGCTACGCCGCTGTGCAGGTCATGGCTGAAGGCGCCAAGCGCGCGAACTCGACCGACCCGAAGAAGATCGCCGCGGCGCTGCATGGCGGCGCGCCGGTCGACACCGTGATCGGCAAGCTCGGCTTCGACAAGAAGGGCGACATCACCCGTCCCGACTACACCATGTACACCTGGAAGAAGGGCGCGGACGGCAAGATCACCTATGTCGAGAATTGATCTCGGCTGATCGCCTCAGCGCATGAGACAGGACCGCCCCGGTGAAAGCCGGGGCGGTTTGCGTTTCAGCCCGCAGCCAAACCTCGCGCCCTACGCCTTCAACCCTGAATCACCCTCGCAGGAACCGCCGTCAAGCTCCTGAGAAAGCCTGCGAAACGCAGCAGCCCGTCGGGCCAGGGGCCATGCCCTGACTCGGAATTGATGTGGCCGCTCTCGCCCGCATCGACGAATTCCGAGCCCCAGGCCTGCGCCAGTTCGCGCGCCTCGTCGAGCGTGCAATAGGGGTCGTCGGCGCTGGCGATCAGCACCGAGCGAAACGGCAAGGCCTCGCGCCGGTGCGCGACGAAATCGGCGGCCATGCCGGGGATGGCGCGCTTGGCGCGTTCGGAGGGCGGCGCCACCAGAAAAGCCCCGGCAACCTCGCCCGGATGCAGATGCTCCGCCGCATGGGCGACGGCGCTGATTCCGGCGGAATGCGCGACCAGCACCACCGGCCGCGTCGCCGCCCGCACCGCCTCGACAATGCGCGGCCCCCAGATCTGGCGCGAAGGCTTGTACCAATCCTCCTGCTCGACCACCCGCGCCGTCGAGAGCTTGGCCGCCCAACGGCTCTGCCAATGGTCTGGCCCGGAGCCGGACCAGCCGGGGATGATGAGGATGTCGGTGTCGGAGGATTTCATGATGATCAGAGAACCGAGAGGCCTTCGTGCGCAGCGGCGATCCGGAGCTTCCGGTCGAGCGTCCCTAGCGGGAAGCGGACGGAATCCTCCACCTCGTCAATTGAGGCGCGGTGAAGCTCGAGCGGTATGCCGCGGATCGAGCGCCAGACCGCGTCGGCCTGAACCGCGTTGAGCAGATTGCGTCTGGTCTTCATCAGGACATTGGCGATTTCGATCGCCCAGAGATCGGGCGCGTGGCTTCCACCACCCAGCAGCGGCGCAAGCACGTCGATCGCTCGCGCATCTCCCTCGTCCGGCGAAAAGGCGGCGACGACGATCGACGCATCCAGAACCGCCACTATCGACGCCCCTCGTCACGAGCCGCGATGATGTCGTCGACTGTGAAATGCACGCCTTGGTCGCGGAGCATCTCGCGGACCCGCCTGATGTCGGCAAGGACCTCGACCGCCTTGGCTTCACGCGCCTTCCGCTCGGCCTCCGCATCCGGCAGGCCCTCGGGCACGATGCGCGCTACGGTCTTGCCACGGCGTGTCACGACGACCTCCTCGCCGCCTGCGACACGGTCGAGCAGTTCGGAAAACTTCGTCTTGGCTTCGAATGCGCCGACGGTGATCATGCCGTCAATTCTAAGCTGGTTGACCAGTCGGTTCAAGCGACCCCGAACACCCGCTCAAAAATCGTGTCGACATGTTTGAAGTGATAGCCCTCGTCGAACATCGCCTCCAACTCGGCGGCTGACAGGCGCGCCGTCACCTCCGCATCGGCCTTGAGGTTGGTGAGGAAATCCTCGCCATGCTCCCAGGTCCGCATCGCGTTGCGCTGGACCAGCGCGTAGCTCTCCTCTCGGCTGGCGCCAGCCTG
>JBKBRD010000507.1:0-2377 GCA_046292405.1 Allobosea sp.
AGAGGTCTATACGCGCGTAGTCGAGCGTGTCGGTGCGCAAAACGTGGCGCTCGTGACAGGTGAGGAGAAGATCAGCCCGCCGAAAGCGCGCTTCTCCGTTTGCACGGTCGAGGCGATGCCGCGCGATCTCGCAGTGGATTTCGTCGCCATCGACGAGATCCAGCTCGGCGCCGATCTCGACCGCGGCCATGTTTTCACCGACCGGCTGCTGAACCGGCGGGGCCGGGCCGAGACGATGCTGATCGGCGCGGGAACGATGAAGCCGCTGATCGAGCAGCTGATGCCCGGCGTCAACGTGGTGACGCGGCCGCGGCTGTCGCAGCTGATGTTCGCCGGCGACAAGAAGATCACCCGGCTGCCGCGGCGCTCGGCCATCGTCGCCTTCTCGGTCGAGGAGGTCTACGCCATAGCCGAGCTGATCCGCCGGCAGAAGGGCGGGGCGGCCGTGGTGCTGGGCGCGCTCTCGCCGCGGACGCGCAATGCGCAGGTCGAGATCTACCAATCCGGCGATGTCGACTACCTCATCGCCACCGACGCCATCGGCATGGGGCTCAATCTCGATGTCGACCACATCGCTTTCGCGGCGGATCGTAAATATGACGGTCACCAGTTTCGCAAACTCAATCCGGCCGAATTCGGACAGATCGCCGGCCGCGCCGGGCGGCATCTGCGCGACGGGACGTTCGGGACGTCGGGCCGCTGCCCGCCTTTCGACGCCGAGCTGACGGAGGCGATCGAGAACCACCGCTTCGAGCCGGTGCGGCAGCTGCAATGGCGCAATACCGATCTCGACCTGCGCTCCGTGCAGGGGCTGCTCGACACGCTCAACCTGCAGCCCAGCGAGCAGGGGCTGACGCGCGCTCTCGTCGCCGAGGACATGACGACGCTCGAAATCCTGGCGAAAGACCCGGATATCAAGGCTTTGGCCGTCGGGCGCCCGGCTGTGGAGCGGCTCTGGGAGGTCTGCGGCCTGCCCGATTATCGCAAGATCGCGCCGATGCAGCACGCGGACCTTGCATCCACGCTCTATCTGCGGCTGATGCGCCATGGGCGGCTCGATATCGACTGGTATCGGGCGCAACTGGCGGCGCTGGACCGCACCGATGGCGAGATCGACACCCTGTCGGCGCGCATCAGTCAGGTGCGAACCTGGACCTTCGTCGCCAACCGTCCGGACTGGTTGCCTGATCCTGAGCATTGGCAGGGGGTTGCGCGTCTAGTAGAGGACAAGTTGTCGGACGCTCTGCACGAGAGGCTCGCCAGCCGGTTTGTCGATCGGCGGACGAGTGTGCTGATGCGTCGTTTGCGGGAGAATGCGATGTTGGAGGCTGAGGTCACCACGGCGGGCGATGTGCTCGTCGAGGGCCAGCACGTCGGAATGCTGCAGGGTTTTCGCTTCACGGCGGACCCGAAAGCCGGCGGGCCGGAAGCGAAGGCCTTGAACATGGCCGCGATGAAAGCGCTGACGAGCGAGATCGAATCGCGCGCCGCGCGCGTCTCGCTCGCCGGGGACGACGCTTTCGTGCTGTCGCATGACGGGCTTTTGCGCTGGATCGGCGAGCCGGTGGCGCGTCTGGTCGCCGGCGAAAAGGCGATCGAGCCCCGCTTGCGCCTGCTGGTCGAGGAGCATCTCGCCGGCCAGGCGCGCGAGCAGGTCGAGGCGCGTCTGACGCTCTGGCTGAAGACGCACATCACAAGGCTGCTCGGGCCGCTGCAACTGCTCGAGGCGGCGCAGAGCCTGACCGGCATCGCGCGCGGCATCGCCTATCAGGCGGCCGAATCGCTCGGCGTGCTCGAGCGGGCCAAGGTCGCCGAGGAGATGAAGGCGCTCGATCAGGAGGGCCGCGCCGCGCTGCGCCAGCTCGGCATCCGCTTCGGCGCCTTCCATCTCTACGTGCCAGCGCTGCTGAAGCCGGCGCCGCGCGCGCTCGCCGCCCAGCTCTGGACGCTGAAGCATGGCGGCCCGGAACTCGCCGGTCTGGACGACATCGCCCATCTCGCCGCGTCGGGCCGGACCTCTTTCCCGGTCGACAAGGCGATCCCGAAGGGGCTCTACCGCGCCGCCGGCTATCGCGTCTGCGGCGAGCGGGCCGTGCGCGTCGATATTCTCGAGCGGCTGGCGGATCTGATCCGCCCGGCCATCGCCTATCGCCCAGGGCTGACCCAGGGCACGCCCCCGACGGGAGCGGCCGATCAGGACGGTTTCGTCGCGACCGGCGCCATGACGTCGCTGGTCGGCTGCGCGGGCGAGGATTTCGCCTCGATCCTGCGCTCCCTCGGCTATGTCTCGGTCAAGCGTCCGGGCCCTGCCATCACCGTGCCGCTCGCGGCGCCGCCCGCGCCCAAGCCGGCCGCCGACGCGGCAGCGTCCGAGGCC
>JBKBRD010000508.1:0-2375 GCA_046292405.1 Allobosea sp.
AGAGCACGCTGACGGGCAGCGGCGTTTCGATCCCCGCTTCAGCCAGCGCGACGATCGCCTGCAGCGCGTCATAGGCGCCGCCCTTCATGTCGACGATTCCCGGTCCGTAGCAGCGCGCGCCATCGCGGCGGAAGGGAAGCGACGCCAGCGTCCCGACCGGGTGCACGGTGTCGAGATGCGACATGACGAGAATGCCGGGTTCGCCGCGGCGCGGATGGGGGAAATCGCCGCGCACGCAATCGCCAAGGCCGGGCGGACCCGGGAACCGCGTCACCTGCGCTCCCGCCGCGCGCAGCTCGCCCGAGACGAGATCCATCATCGCGTTGACGGCGGCGACATCGAAGGTCGGGCTTTCGCATTCGATCCAGGGCCTCAGCCCCGCGAGCATGGCGTCGATGTCGAGGGGGAGGTCCAGATAGCTCATGCCAAGTCCGATCAGGCTGCGAGGCGGGTTTCGGCGAGGCGTGCGAGCAGGCTCGCGCCGATCGGCAGGATGCCTTCGTCCAGCACATAGGCCGGGTTGTGAACCGGCGCCGAGCCGGCATGGCCGACCCAGCAATAGGCGCCGGGCACCGCGCGCAGCATGTCGGCGAAATCCTCGCTGCCCATGATCTGGCGCGGCTCCGTCAGCACATTGCCCGCGCCGACGATCTCACGGGCGACATCGGCGGCGAAGGCGGAGGGCTCGGGATGGTTCACCAGCACGGTGAAGATGTCGCGGATCTCGACGCTGATCTCGCAGCCGAAGCTGATGGCGAGCCCGGCGGCAATCTCGCGCATGCGGTCGCGCGCAAGCTGGGCGATCTCAGGCGAGAAGGTGCGGATCGTGCCGGCCAGCGTCGCTTCCTCCGGGATGATGTTGTAGGCGGTGCCTGCGTGGATCTGGGTGATCGAAAGCACGGCGGCCTCGCGCGGATCGGCGTTGCGGCTGACGATGGTCTGCAGCGCCGAAGCGAGGGCGACCGCCACCACCACCGGGTCGCGCCCGAGATGCGGCATGGCGCCATGCGAACCGCGGCCGGTGATCTTGATGTCGAAGAAGTCGGCGCCCGCCATGGCCGGACCGGGGAAGACCGAGATCTGGCCGTGGTCGAGATTGGGCGCGTTGTGCAGGCCGTAGATCTCGTCGCAGGGAAACCGCTCGAACAGCCCATCGGCGATCATGGCGCGGGCGCCCCCGAGCCCCTCCTCGGCAGGCTGGAATATGAAGATGACCGTGCCGGGGAAATTCCGGTTCTCGGCGAGATAGCGCGCCGCGCCCAGCAGCATGGTGGTGTGGCCGTCATGACCGCAGGCATGCATGCGGCCGGGGATTTTCGAGCTGAAGGCGAGGTTCGTGGTCTCTTCCATCGGCAGCGCGTCCATGTCGGCGCGCAGCCCGATGCGTTTGCCGGCGCCGCCCGTGCCGCGCAGCACGCCGACCACGCCGGTGCGGCCAATGCCGCGATGCACCTCGATGCCCCAGCCCGCCAGCTTGTCGGCGACGATTCCCGACGTCCGCACCTCCTCGAAGCCGATTTCGGGATGGGCGTGAAGATCGCGGCGGATCGCCACCAATTCATCCTTGAACGCCTCGATCTGCGGCAATGTCGGCACGGGGGTTACTCCTGCTCAAGGTCGATATTTACGTGAATTCAGGGCCTTGGGGCGCAATGCGCAAGCCCTTGCGCAGGTTGCGCCAGGGCAGCGAGGCCGGGCTGACCGGCATCGGACCCGGCGCGGCGCAAACCAGGATCGCATGGGCGATCGGTTCGAAATCGGCGCGGAAATGGACGGAGCTCTTATTGACCAGGATGGCCTGATCGCGCGGCTCGACGCCGACCTGCCTGTACATCGCCTGATCGGCCATCTGCGCCTTGCGCGAGGCCACGACAATGCGCACGCCGCCAATGCGCAGACAGGCGCTGGGGCCGAGATTCATCCGCGAGCCGCCATAAAACGGACCATCGGCGATGAACTTCCCGTCCGACAGGCGCTCGACCAGGAAGTCGGCGGCGAGCGGGGAGTCTCCCGCTATGCCCGATTTGGCGCCGAGCGAGAGCGAGAGGGTCGCGCCCTCCCCGGCCGCATGGGCGGCCGCCGCGGCTTCGGCATCGACGATCAGACCGATCGCGGCGCGCTCGGCCCCACAGGCGATCAGCGCGCGCACCATGCCCATCGTGTCGGAATCGCCGCCCGCGCCGGGATTGTCCTGCGTGTCGGAGATCACGATCGGCTTGCTGGCGTTGGCAGCCTGCGCCATCGCCTCGCGCACGCCCTCCTCCGGCTGATAGACGCGCCCGTTGAACGCGCTCTCGCTGCCGATGACGCGCGCGGCCACCGCATCCGCGGCGCGATCGGCGTCGGCCTGCGTCGCGCCATAGGCGAGCACGGTG
>JBKBRD010000509.1:0-2372 GCA_046292405.1 Allobosea sp.
ATGCGCGAACCAGCGCCCGGTCCGGCCGAGCCCCGATTGGACCTCGTCGAGGATGAGCAGGATGTCGTGGCTGTCGCAGAGCCGGCGCAGCTCGGCGAGATAGCCGGGCGGCGGCAGCACGATGCCGGCCTCGCCCTGGATCGGCTCGATCACTATGGCGGCGGTGTCGGGCGTGATCGCCGCTGCGACGGCGGCGGCGTCGCCGAAGGGCACGTTGTCGAAGCCGGGCGCGAAAGGTCCGAACCCGTCGCGGTAGCTCTCCTCGCTGGAGAAGCCGATGATGGTGGTGGTGCGGCCGTGGAAATTCCCGTCTGCGACGATGATCCGCGCGCGGCCATCGGCGATGCCCTTGACCCGATGCCCCCAACGCCGCGCCGCCTTGATCGCAGTTTCCACCGCCTCGGCGCCCGTGTTCATCGGTAGCGCCATCTCCATGCCGGAGACCGCGCAGAGCTTTTCGAGAAACGGACCGAGCGGCGCGCAATGGAAGGCGCGGCTGGTGACCGCGAGCCGGCTCGCCTGTTCGGCCATGGCGCGCAGGATGCGCGGGTGGCCATGGCCGAGGCTGACGGCGGAATAGCCGCTCATCATGTCCAGCCGCTTCACGCCGGCGGCGTCGATGAGCCAGACTCCCTCCCCGCGCTCCAGCATGATCGGCAAGGGCGCATAATTCTGGGCGCAGACGGCGTTTTCGCGCTGGATGGCGGTCATGGCGTTCTCCCTCTTTCAGTGGAGGGTAGGCCGGGCGCGGGAGCCGGAGAGGGCCAGGCCGCGCCTGTCCCGCAGCAGAAACTGTCGTTTGCGCAGCCGAAGACCGTTGTCGGCGGGCTGTCGCCTCGCGCATGCGACGGCGCGTCGCGTTCCACGCCAGTGCTTGCGTTCGCCATGACCGTCGGGTTCGCGCGACTGGCGTCGGTCGCGGTCCGGACTTAAGACATGGCAGCGCCCCCCTGCCCTGGACATGACCGCGTGATCCCCTGGACCCATCTTGACACAGCGCCGCTCCCCGGCGGCGGCGAGTTGCGCCTGAAACGCCGGGGCGGCGAATTCTCGATCATGCTCGGCGCAAACGAGTTGATGAACAGCCGGCTCAGCGGCTCGGAGGAGGCGTTGGCGCGCTTGAGCATCGCACGCCTGTCGGATCGCGCGCAGCCGCGCCTGCTGATCGGCGGGCTGGGCATGGGCTTCACGCTGCGCGCGGCGCTGGCCGCCCTGCCGGCGGACGCGTCCGTCGAGGTCGCAGAGCTCGTGCCGCAGGTCGTCGCCTGGGCGCGCGGGCCGATGGCGGAAGTGTTCGCCGGCAGCCTCGACGATCCCCGTGTCGCGGTTGGCATCGGCGATGTCGGCGCGGCGATGCGCGCCGCCACGGGGCGCTATGACGCCATCCTGCTCGATGTCGACAACGGGCCCGACGGGCTGACCATCGCCGCCAATGACGCGCTCTATGGCGCGGCCGGCCTCGCCACGGCGCGGCGGGCGCTGACAAAAAGCGGGGTTCTCGCGGTCTGGTCGCAGGGGCCCGACAAGGGGTTCACGCAGCGGCTGCGGGCGTCGGGTTTCAAGGTCGAGGAGGTGTCGGTGCGCGCCGGGCGCGGACGCGGCGCCCGCCATGTGATCTGGCTGGCGCAGGCCTGATCAGGGCTCGGCCAGCGGATAACCCTCGAAATCCTTCAGCGGCTTGAGCACGAAGGTGGTGGCGATGCGGGCGACGCCGAGATGGGCGTCGGTCAGCCAGGCCCCGGTGACCTCCTCATATTCGGCGAGCGAGGCGGCGACGATGCGGGCGAGATAATCGGCCTCGCCGCTCACCACATGCAGCTCGACCACATGCGGGCTGGCGCGCAGGATCTTCTCGACCGTGTCGCGCCGCCCGACCGAATGGTCGCGCAGGGCGATCTGGGCGAAGGCCATGATCGCGTGGCCGGCGAGCTCGGGCGCGAGCACAGCCTGGTAGCCGCGGATCAGCCCCGAAGCCTCGAGCTTGCGAACGCGCTCCAGGCAGGGCCGTGCCGAGAGCCCGACCTTGTCCGACAGCGCCTGGTTAGTGATGCGTCCGTCCTGCCTGAGGATCGCGATGATGCCGCGATCGATCGCGTCGAGCTGGAGACGTCGCTTCACGGCCGACCCTTGCCGAGCGCCCGCGCCTCGGCGATCAGGCAGAGCTCGGTGAACAGCACCTGCGCCGCGCATTGGGCGGTGTTGCTGGTCGCGTCATATTGCGGGGCGATCTCGACCACATCGGCCCCGACGATGTCGCGGCCCTTGAGCCCGCGCAGGATCGCCAGCGCCTCGCGCGGCGTCAGCCCGCCGACCTCGGGCGTGCCGGTGCCGGGCGCGAAGGCCGGATCGAGCGAATCGACGTCGAAGGAGAC
>JBKBRD010000510.1:0-2365 GCA_046292405.1 Allobosea sp.
CCTCTCGCATGCCTGCTGGCTGATCACCTACCCGGCGGCCGGCTGGCTGGGCGCAAGATTAGGCTTGCCCGCGACATTTGTTGCGATGGGTGTCATCGCCGGGCTGGCGCTGGCAATCGCCTTGCGTGTCTGGCCGGCGGGCGATCCCGACGAGATCGAACACGAGCATCCCGGCCTCGAAGCCGACCATCCGCATTTGGCGGGCGCAGGCCGGCGTCATCGGCATGCCTTCGTTATCGACCGGGATCATCAAGCATGGCCAACACGCGGCTAAGCGGGTCGAGCGCGTACCTGTTCTCGGAGATCGACCCGGTCATCCGGCGTCTTGCCGCCGGCGAAACGCTGTTTGCGGCCGGCGACGAGACGCGCGGCTTCTTTCGCCTGCGAGAGGGGCGCGTCAGGCTGGTGCGTTTCGGAACCGATGGCCGCGAGACGACCCTGTTCACCGCCGGGCCGGGGGAGCGCTTTGGCGAGGCATCACTTTTCGCCGAGCGCTACCATTGCGACGCCATCGCCCTGAGCGAAGCCGTCGTCGCGTGCTTTCCCAAGGCCGCCAGCCTCGCGTTACTGGGCGATGATGCGACCGCACGGCTCGACCTGACGGCCGATCTCGCCCGACAGGTGATGACGCTGCGGGCGCGGTTGACCCTGCGCGACATCCGTTCGGCGCGCGAGCGGGTGCTCGCATTTCTTGTGGCCGAGGCCGGCGACGACGGACGCAAGATCGCCTTCGACGGCTCGCTGCGGGACATCGCCGTCGCGATCGGCCTCACGCCCGAAGCGTTCTACCGGACATTGGCGCATCTCGAGGCGCAGGGCACGATCGCACGGGAGGCTGGCCTCATTGTCCTGACATGATCTCGATCTTGTCGCAGTATCAGGCTCTCCGGCAGGTTGGGCGCAAAGGAGAACCTCATGAGCCGCCTCACCCTGACCACCGCCCTCGTCCTGATTTCTGCAAGCCTCGCGTCGGCTGCGCCGGTAGGGGCACAGACGCAAAATCCGTATGCCGGCGAACAGAGCCGCGCGATCAAGGCGCTGTCGCCAAAGGAGGTCGACGACCTCACGCAAGGCCGCGGCATGGGCCTCGCCAAGGCAGCCGAACTCAACCGCTATCCCGGGCCGATGCACGCGCTCGAGCTTGCGGGGCCGTTGAAGCTGTCGGGCGGGCAACGGCAAGCGCTGCAAGCAAGCATGGCGCGGATGAGCGCCGATGCGAAGGCGCTGGGCGCCGAGCTTCTCGGCCTGGAGCGCAAACTCGATACCGGCTTCGCCGCGCGCATGATCGACGAAATTCGCCTGAAGGAGTTGACCGGGCAGATCGGCCTCAGGCAAGGAGCGCTTCGGGCGGTCCATTTGGCTGCCCATCTGGAAACGGCGGCGGCCCTTTCGGCGGAGCAGCTCGCCCAATACGACGTCCTGCGGGGCTATAGCGGCGCCGGCGCCGCGCCTGTTCCGGAAGCAGGGCATGGCGGAGGCCACGGAAGGGCCAAGCACTGATGCTGCGCCGAGCGCCGGGTACGCCGCGCGGCTGGCGAGATCCACTTGGTCGCTTCGTTGTAGCCAGCGGCGTCAGCGTACTCGTCAGCGTCGGCCGCTGAACCCGCCCAACTCATCGGATTTGGGGTCTGAGCGAGCCTTGGACCTTCGGCCCTTTTGCTCATGGAGGTGGTCGTTGCCTTCGGGAACCGCGAGATCGGCTAGGATCGGGCATTCCGGGCGGTCGTCGCCGTGGCAATTCTGGGCCAGGTGCCGGAGCGTCCGTGACATGGCTTGAAGCTCGTCGATCTTTGTCTCGAGATCGCGCACATGCTTCATTGCGAAGCGCTTCACGTCGGCGCTGGCGCGGCTCTTGTCGCGCCAGAGCGCTAGAAGTTCGCGGGCCTCCTCGATCGAGAAGCCCAGCGTGCGCGCCCGCTTGATGAAGCGAAGCTCGTGGATCTCCTCGGCCGTGTAGACCCGATACCCGGCCTGGGTGCGGATTGGCGGCTCTATAAGGCCGATGCTCTCGTAGTAGCGGATCATCTTCGCGGTTACGCCCGAAGCCGTTGCCGCCTGGCCGATGTTCATGTCGATAGCTCCTGGTTCTGCAACGGATTCATTCGGCGGGCGCGAGCTGCGCCGGGCGGGAGGGCTCCGGTTCGACCCGGGTCCGCCGGCCGAAGCGCTTCAGCCGCAGCGCATTCGCCAGCACGCTGACGCTGGAGAGCGCCATGGCGAGCCCGGCGAACATCGGCGACATCAGCACGCCGAAGGCCGGGTACAGCGCGCCGGCCGCAACCGGGATGAGCACAATGTTGTATCCGAAGGCCCAGACGAGGTTCTGGCGGATGTTGGCGATCGTGGCCTGCGACAGCGCGATGGC
>JBKBRD010000511.1:0-2355 GCA_046292405.1 Allobosea sp.
ATGGCCGGCAACAAATACGCCGACCTGTCGCAGGAGTGCCTGTGGTACATCGGCGGCATCATCAAGCACGCGAAGTCGCTGAACGCCTTCACCAACCCGTCGACCAACTCCTACAAGCGCCTCGTCCCGGGCTATGAGGCCCCGGTGCTGCTCGCCTATTCCGCGCGCAACCGTTCGGCCTCCTGCCGTATTCCGTGGACGACCTCGCCCAAGGCCAAGCGCGTCGAAGTGCGCTTCCCCGACCCGATGGCGAACCCCTACCTCGCCTTCGCCGCCATGCTGATGGCTGGCCTCGACGGCATCGTGAACAAGATCGATCCGGGCCCGGCCATGGACAAGGATCTCTACGACCTCCCCCCGAAGGAGCTGAAGAAGATCCCGACCGTCTGCGGTTCGCTGCGCGAAGCCCTGGATTCGCTGAAGAAGGACAACGCCTATCTCAAGGCCGGCGGCGTCTTCAACGACGACTTCATCGAGAGCTATATCGAGCTGAAGATGCAGGATGTGGCGCGTTTCGAAATGACGCCGCACCCGGTCGAGTTCGCGATGTACTATTCCTACTGAGGGTATCGGCTGGCCTGTGCGCCGGCCGTCATCATCCTCCCGGCCGCGCCCGAGGCGGCCCACCTGACAGGCCGGGGCGGAAACGCCCCGGTTTTTCTATGGCGAGGACCAGTTCTCTGCGGCGAAACCCAAACTTAGGATTGGACTGGCATAAGCGACCGGCGTCCTCGTCCCGAGCCCAAGCCAGCATGTCTTCGCCCTCCCCCACCCCCGTCGTCATCTTCGGCTCGGCCAAACCCGTCACCTGCGCCGTGATGGACTATGCGCGGCGGCTGAGCGAGGCGGTCAATGCGCAGCGGCCCGGTTTCGTCAGCCTGCGCATGATTGAGCCCGACCGTCCCGCCGACTTCGTTGGCGCCATCGCCGCGGTCCTGCGCGCCGGCGGAACGGCGCATTTCCAGCTGCCCATCGAAGGCTGGGGCAATGCGCTCTTGCCGGGTTCGGCGCTGATGGCGGCGCGGCTCGCCACGCGGCGCGGCAGGATCGTGACGACGCTGCATGAATGGGCCTCGCTGAACCCGCTGCGGCATCTCTCCATGATCCCGGACGTGCTCGCGACCGACGGCTTCATCTTCGTCTCGCGCCAGCAGCGCGAAAGCTTTCTGAAAACGCCGCTCGTCGGCGCCGGCCGCAAGGCGGCTGCGCCCGTCATCCCGATCGGCCCCAACATCATGCCGGCGCGCACCGATCCTTCGCGCGTCGCCGAACAGCGCCGGCGGGTTCGCGGCGACGGCGCGACGCAGGCCGAGCTGGTGATTGGCTATTTCGGCGTGCTCTACGCCAGCAAGCGGCCCGACATGCTGCTGCGCGTGCTGCAGGCCCTGCATCAGCGCGGCACGAAGGCCCGCCTGCTGGTCTGCGGCGATTTTCTCTGGGACAAGCCGGCGGACCGCGAAAGCTTCTTCGCCCTGGCGCGCGAACTCGGCGTGGCCGACTGGCTCGATTTCCGCGGCCGCATCGACGACGAGACCGAGCTGATGGAGGCGCTGTCGGCAGCCGATGTCTTCCTGCTGCCGTTCACGGATGGCATCAGCACGCGCCGTGGCAGTTTTCTCGCCGTCAGCCAGTTGGCGACCCCGCTGGTCTCGACCCTGCCGGAGCGCGACGATGAATTCGCCGCCTCACCGGCGCTGAAGACCAAGATCGACAACCCCGCCACTGCGCTGCGCCCTGTCGACGCGACGCCCGAACAGTTCGCGGACGCGGTTCTGAGCGCCCATGCGAACAGGGACGCTGCTGTGAGCGTCGATCTGGCGGCGACATGGAGGGACGGCGCGGCGGCCCACCTCGCCTTCTACGATCGGATCGCCGCGGCCCGGTGACGGGACCGCCCAACGCGTCTCGGCCCCGCTGCCGACCCGGCCTCTGTCAGAGCGGCGCCGCCTCGGGCGCGCGATGAGGCGGCGGCGACGCATCCTGCTGGCCGTCCGTGGCGTCGCGCATGCCGCGAAGCAGCAGCCAGAGCGCCGGCGCACTGCAGGCCGCAACGGCCAGCATGGCGGCGGCCGTCCATGGCGTCATCGCTCCCACCGGTCGCGCCAGCAGGACAGCCAGGCCGAGCCCCGTGGCGGCCAGCGCGAGCGGCGGCCATGGCAGGCGAAACGGCAGGCTGCGCAACACAGCGAGGCCTGGCAGCGCAGCCAGCGCCGCGCCCGCCACCGCCCCGGCCAGGAGAACCGCATCGCCTCGGCCGAGCAGCAGCATCGCCGCCGCCGCTGCAAAGTTGAGCAGGAGGCAGTCGGCCAGCGCCAGGATGACGATCATGCGCAAGCGCCTTTTCAGATAGGCCGG
>JBKBRD010000512.1:0-2351 GCA_046292405.1 Allobosea sp.
GATCGGCGCGATCCTCGGGACGCTGCACGACATCGTCCTGACCGTCGGCTTCTTCCTGATCACCCAGCTCGAATTCAATCTGACCTCGATCGCGGCGATCCTGACCATCGTCGGCTATTCGCTGAACGAGACCGTCGTCGTCTTCGACCGCACGCGCGAATTGCTGCGCCGCTACAAGACGATGTCGATTCCCGATCTGCTCGACCTCTCGGTCAATACGACGCTGTCTCGCACCGCCATCACCTCGACCACGACCGTGCTGGCGCTGGTGGCGCTGGTGCTGTTCGGCGGCACCGCCATCGAGGATTTCGCGCTGGTGATGCTGTTCGGCGTGGTGATCTGCACCTATTCCGCCATGTTCATCTCGACCCCCGTGCTGCTCTATCTCGATGTCCGGGCGGGCCGGATGGACCAGATCGAGGACGACGCCAAGGCCAAGGCCTGAGCGGGCCTTAGGCTTCAGGCTGCCCCGCAAGGTCAGGGACGCTCTCCATGCCGGTCTTCGACGGTTTCGTGCCCGGACGCCACCAGATCGACGCGTTCGGGGCCGGCGGCTTTCGCTTCGCCGATATGAGCCATCGCGGCTCGATCCTGGTCACGCCCGCCGGGGTCAGGATCTGGCCGGTGGAGCGGTTTTCCGAGATCACGCCCGACAGCTTCCAGCCGGTTCTCGACGAGGCGGGGACAATCGATTTTCTGCTGATCGGCACAGGCGCCGACATCGCCTTCATCCCGCCGGCCTGGCGCGATCTGCTCAAAGCGCAGGGCGTCGCGGTCGAGGGCATGGCCACGGGCGCGGCGGCGCGGACCTATAATGTGCTGGTGGCGGAAGACCGGCGCGTCGCGGCGGCGCTGATCGCCGTCGACTGAATGGCGGAGCGCATATGTCGCTCGGCCATAGCCAGCCGGCCATGGCTTGGCCTAGACTGGGGCGCATCACCGGCTGATCCGGCCCGGCCGCCGAGGCGCAGTTGATGCCAGACATGACACAGACCGACCATCGCCCCGATGCAGCGCCAAGCGCCTTGCCGGAGGCCTACGCCCATTGCGCGGCGCTGGTGCGCGAGCACGACCACGACCGCTACATCGCCACGCTCTACGCGCCCGAATCGCAGCGGCCTGCATTGTTTGCGCTCTATGCCTTCAGCCATGAGATCGCGCGCGTGCGGGCGCTCGTCAGCGAGCCCTTGCCTGGCGAGGTGCGCATGCAATGGTGGCGCGACCTGCTCGAGGGCGAGGCCCGCGGCGAGGCGCAGTCGCACCCCGTCGCGGCTGCACTGCTCGACACCGTCGCGCGCTATCGCCTGCCGATCGCGCCGCTGACCGGGCTGATCGAGGCCCGCATCTTCGATCTCTATGACGATCCCATGCCGTCGCTGCGCGATCTCGAGGGCTATGCCGGCGAGACCTCCAGTGCGCTGATCAGGCTCGGCTCGCTGATCCTCGCCAATGGCGGCGATCCCGGCGGCGCCGCCGCCTGCGGCCATGCCGGCGTCGCCTATGCGCTGTGCGGGCTGATGCGCGCCTTCCCCTGGCACGCGGCGGCGGGGCAGGTCTATCTGCCGGGCGATCTGCTCGGCCGCAACGGCGTGATCCGCGACGACATTGTGCGCGGTCGCGGCGGACCCGGCGTGCTCTACACGCTCAAGGAGTTGCGCGAGATCGCCCGCGACCATCTGCGCCGGCTGCGCGAGATGCGCGAGACGATTCCCAGCGCCGCGACCCCGGCTTTCCTGCCCGTCGCCCTGGTCGAGCCCTATCTGCGCCGGATGGAACGCCAGGGCTACGATCCCTACCGCACGATCATCACCCTGCCGGCCTGGCAGCGGCAATGGACGATCTGGCGCGCCGCGCGCCGGGCTGTGTAGCAGCCGTCATTGCGAGCGTAAGCGAAGCAACCCAGGGGTGAAGCGCTCACCCGGTCCCGCTGGGTTGCCGCATCGCTGCGCTCCTCGCAATGACGCGTTTGGCTTGCCCGAACGTGAAGGGATGGTCCAGCGCGCGCCGGAGCCCTCTGGAGCATCCTTCGAGACGGCCCTGCGGGCCTCCTCAGGATGAGGGCTGTGGGTTGGGGGGCGCGTATTTCAGAGCGCTACTCCGCCGCCTGCGCCGCGTTGCCGCCGGCCCAGGCGTCCATCTCCAGCTTGGCGCGGGCCGTCAGCGCGTGCTTGCGGGCGACGCTCTTGGCCGGACCCTTCAGCTTCTTGCCGTCGGGACCATGGGTGGCCTGGCCCTCGATATGTGGGAACAGCCCGAAATTGATGTTCATCGGCTGGAAGGAGCGCGGTCCCTCGTCGATGGTGACGATATGGCCGCCGGTGATGTGGTTGACCAGCGCGCCCAGCGCGGTG
>JBKBRD010000513.1:0-2332 GCA_046292405.1 Allobosea sp.
GCCGGCCAACACCTTGCCGCTGCCGAGCTCGACGTAATCAGTGACTCCGGCGGCCGCCATGGCCAGCACGCATTCGCGCCAGCGCACGGTGCCCGTCACCTGGGCGACGAGCGAAGCGCGGATGGCGTCGGGGTCGCTCAAGGGGGCAGCCCCGACATTGGCCATTACCGGGACGACAGGGGCCTGCAGCGTCACCTGCGCCAGCGCCGCGCGCATCGCCTCGGCGGCGGGCTGCATCAACGCGCAATGGAACGGGGCCGACACCGGCAGCAGCATGGCGCGCCGGACGCCACGCTCGCCGGCCAGCACGATCGCGCGGTCGATCGCCGCCTTGGCGCCCGAGAGCACGACCTGTCCGCCGCCATTGTCGTTCGCAGCCTCGCAGACCTCGCCCTGCGCGGCGTCGCGGGCGATCTCCTGCGCCAGTTCAAGTTCCGCCCCGAGCAGCGCCGCCATCGCGCCCGCGCCGGCGGGAACCGCCTTCTGCATCGCGTCGCCGCGGATGCGCAGCAGCCGCGCCGCATCGGCGATGCTGACGCTGCCGGCGGCGGCGAGCGCCGAATACTCCCCGAGCGAATGCCCGGCGACGAAGGCGGCGTCGCGCCCCAGCGACAGCCCGGCCTCAGCTTCGAGCACGCGCACCACCGCCAGGCTGGCGGCCATCAAAGCGGGCTGGGCGTTGGCCGTCATGGTGAGTTCGTCGGACGGACCCTCGAACATCAGCACGGAGAGTTTCTGCGCGAGAGCCGCATCGACCTCGTCGAAGACGGCGCGGGCGGCCGTGAACTGCTCGGCCAGGCTCTTGCCCATGCCGACGCTCTGCGAGCCCTGGCCTGGAAAGATGAAAGCAGTGGTCATGGGGCGCGCTCACTCGACATGGTTAAACAGCGTGGTGGGGCGCTGTCACATTAGGGGCGCGCCCCCGTCAAGCTTCGTGCATGCGTTTTGTGCAACAAATGCCTGAAACTGGACCGATTTCGGTTGCATGGACGCGTGCCAGACTGTATCGACCAGCCCTGCTTGTTTGGCCGGAGGCTGAACGGATGGCGGATTCCGGCTTCTCGGCCGGTTCTCGCAGGCGCAATTCCAGGCGCCGTCATCCCGTGTCTCCGCCTTCGATGAAATCCTGTCGGGCCTTTTCCAGGGCTCGGAGGGCTCCGCGCCGGGCGAAGCAGGTGAAACAGAAGGGCCAATCAATGGCATTGTACGAGCATATCATGCTCGCGCGACAAGACGTCAGCGCGCAGCAGGTCGAAACCCTTGTCGAGCAGTTCAAGGGCATCATCGAGGCCAATGGCGGCTCGGTTCCCAAGGTCGAGTATTGGGGCGTCAAGTCGCTCGGATATCGCATCAAGAAGAACCGCAAGGCGCATTATTCGCTTTTGAACATCGACGCCCCCTCCGCCGCCGTGCTGGAGATGGAGCGCCAGATGCGCATCAACGAAGACGTGCTGCGCTTCCTGACCGTGCGCGTCGAGGAGCTCGAGGAAGGCCAGTCGGCCATGCTGCAGAAGCGTGACCGCGACGACCGTGGCGAGCGGGGCGACCGCTTCGACCGCAGCGGCGGCGGCGACCGTTTCGACCGCGGTCCGCGCCGCGATCGTCCGCGTCGCGACGACGAGACCACCGAAACAACCGGCGCGGAGGCCTGAGCCATGTCGACTGCATCAGCCGGCGCACGCCGCCCCTTCTTCCGCCGCCGCAAGTCCTGCCCCTTCTCGGGCGAGGGCGCTCCGAAGATCGATTACAAGGATGTGCGCCTGCTCTCGCGCTACATCTCCGAGCGCGGCAAGATCGTGCCGTCGCGCATCACGGCGGTCTCCGCCAAGAAGCAGCGCGAGCTGGCCCAGGCCATCAAGCGCGCCCGCTTCCTCGGCCTGCTGCCCTACGTCATCCGCTGAGCGGCTTCTGATATCCGGCGGCGCGGAGACGCGCCGCCGGCTCCATCTTTCATCTGGTCGCCCGGCGGTGAGACTCCCCCGGGTTCGTTGAGGCGAGACGCCTCTCACCCTGCCCGCCTCCAGGCGCGAGCAGCGGGACAGCAGGACAGGACCATGCTCGCAACCGTCGGCATCGGCGCAGGCCTCGTTTCGGCTCTGCTCTTCGCAGTGGTGATCACCGGATCGCCGCTGGCCGTGCTGCTGTATTCGGCTGCGCCCCTCCCGATCTTCATCGCCTCGCTCGGCTGGAACCACCGGTCAGGGCTCGTCGCCACGGCCGCCGGGGCGATCGCGGTCGCCATCGCGCTGGTCCCTTCGGCCGGGGCCGCCTTCGCCGTGATCATCGCCCTCCCCGCCTGGTGGATCGCCTATCTTGCCTTGCTGGCGCGGCA
>JBKBRD010000514.1:0-2332 GCA_046292405.1 Allobosea sp.
GGGGGGGAAAGGCAGCGTCTGTCATGCCTCTTCATTAGGGGAGAAGCGCGTGTCGAGAAAGGTCAGCAGCCGGCGCGGGGGGGGCGGGGGGGGGGGGGTGCGGGGGGGGGGTGGGGGGGGGGGGGGGGTTGGGGGGGGGGGCGCGCGCCCTGGGGGGGGGGGCGGCCGCGGGGGGCGGCCCGGGCGCTGCCGCGCCTGCTCCAGGGCTTCAGAAGCGACGCCGTATCCTATCTGCTGTTCCTGCGGCTGGCGCCGGTCTTCCCGTTCTGGCTCGTCAATCTCGCGGCGGCGCTTGGCGGCGTCGGGCTGCCGGTCTTCCTGTGGACGACGCTGGTCGGCATCGTGCCTGGCACGCTGGCGCTCGCCTTTGCCGGGCGAGGGCTGGATTCGGCCATTGCGGCGCAAGGGGCGGCGCGGGCCTCCTGCCTTGCCGCGGGCGTAGCGGATTGCGCGCGGGGGCTGACGCTGAGCGCCCTGATGACGCCGGAGCTGCTGGCCGGGCTCGGGCTTCTGGGTTGCGTGGCCTTGATTCCGATCGTCTGGCGACGCATCAGCAAACGTCGGAGTTCCGGCCAGGGAGAGCGAATGTGAGCGGCGGGCCCGAATCAGGCGGCACGGCGGCAAGCGCGGCCAAGCCGCCGCTGACCCCCGATCTGTGCATCATCGGCGCAGGCTCGGGCGGGCTCTCCGTCGCGGCTGCCGCGGCGATGTTCGGCGTGCCCGTCGTGCTGATCGAGCGCGACCGCATGGGCGGCGACTGCCTCAATGTCGGCTGCGTCCCCTCCAAGGCGCTGATCGCGGCAGGCGCCCGCGCGCAGGCGGTGCGGGAGGCCGGAGCCTTCGGCGTCGCGGCCGGCGAGCCGCAGGTCAATTTCGCCCGCGTGCACGACCATGTGCAGCGCGTTATCGGCGCCATCGCCCCCAACGACTCCGTCGAGCGCTTCGGCGCGCTGGGCGTCGCCGTCATCAAGGGCGAAGCCCGCTTCGCCAGCCGCAGCACGGTGATGGTGGGAGACCAGGCGATCAAGGCGCGCCGCTTCGTCATCGCCACCGGATCGCGGCCGGCGGCTCCGCCGATCCCAGGGCTGGACGCCCTGCCCTATCTGACGAACGAGACGGTCTTCGAGCTGACCCAGCTGCCCGAGCGGCTGATCGTGCTGGGCGGCGGCGCGGTCGGCGTCGAACTTGCCCAGGCCATGGCGCGGCTGGGCAGCCGCGTCACGCTGGTGGAGGCGCGATCCCTGTTGTCGCGGGAGGATGCGGAAGCCGCAGGGCTGGTTCGCAGGGCGCTGCTGCGCGAAGGGGTGAGCGTGCACGAGCAGGCGCGCGTGTTGCGGGTCGAGCCGATGCGCGGCGGGCTGCGGCTCGTGCTCGAAGGCGAGATCGCGATCGAGGGAACGCATCTGCTGGTCGCCGCCGGGCGCACGCCCAATGTCGAGGCGCTGGACCTGGAACTGGCGGGCATCGCCAGCGACGCCAAAGGCGTGATCGTCGACAAAGGGCTGCGCACCGCCAATCGCCGGGTCTTCGCCATCGGCGATTGCGCCAGCGGCCAGGCCGGCGGGATGCAATTCACCCATGTCGCCAACTACCATGCCGGGCTGGTGCTGCGCAGCGCGCTGTTTCGGCTGCCGGTGCGGGTGAAGACCGCAGCCATTCCCCGCGTGACCTATTGCCACCCGGAAGTGGCCAGCGTCGGCCTCTCGGAAGAGGAGGCGCGGCGCAAGGCCGGCAAGGTCACCCTGCTGCGCTGGCCCTATGCCGAGAACGACCGGGCTCAGGCGGAGCGGCTGACCGAGGGTTTCGTCAAACTGGTCACCGGCGCCAAGGGCCGCATTCTCGGCGTCACCATCGTCGGGGCCGCAGCCGGCGAGCTGATCGTTCCCTGGTGCATGGCGGTGCAGAAGGGGCTGGCGGTCAAGGACATGGCGGGGCTGGTCTTCCCCTACCCGACCCTGTCGGAAGTCTCGAAACGGGCGGCCGTGTCGTTTTACGCGCCGCTGGCGGCAAAGCCCGGCATTCGCAAGCTGATCGGCTTTCTCAGGCGCTTCGGCTAGGGGCTGCTTCCGCGCGCTTTGCTGCCCGATTCGTCAATCCGGGACTGACTATCGCGCAAATGCACGTTCCTCATTTCCAAAGCATGCCCTAGACTCTCCCGCGATGCAGCACGAGCTCGACACCAGCAAATTATCGGTCAGCGTCCCGCGCGGGCTGACCAGGTTGGGCCTTTCGGCCAAGCTGCTGTTGCTCACGATCCTGTTCGTGATGCTGGCGGAAGTGCTGATCTACCTGCCATCGGTCGCGAATTTCCGAATGAACTGGCTGAACGACC
>JBKBRD010000515.1:0-2331 GCA_046292405.1 Allobosea sp.
CGTAGGAAGCGGCGATTTCCGGCGGCTGCGCGCGGGCCTGGTCCATCAGCGAGCTGACGATGGCCGGTCCGCCGCGGTTGATGATGGCGTTGGCGAGCTGGGTCGCGACGATTTCCCGGCGCAGCTTGTGCCCGGCGATCTCGGCGCCATAGCCGTCGCGCAGCGCCTTGGGGAAGTAGCGGACGAGTTCGCTGTTGAGATAGGGATCGTCGGGGATGGCCGAGTCCAGCAGCGCGTCGTGCAGGGCGAGCTTGGCATAGGCGAGCAGGACAGAGAGCTCCGGCCGCGTCAGCGCCTCGCCGCGCTTCTCGCGCTCGGCGAGGATGGCGTCGCTCGGCAGATATTCGACCGTGCGGTCGAGCCGGCCCAGGCCTTCGAGCGTCTGCATCAGCCGGCGCATGGCCGGGATTGCCGATGTCCCCTGCAACTGCGTCAGCGACAGGGCCAGGGTCTGCAGATAGTTGTTGCGCAGCACCAGCAGCCCGACCTCGTCGGTCATGGTCGCGAGCAGGGCGTTGCGCGCCTCTTCCGCCAACCGGCCCTGACGCACCGGATCGGCCAGCGCGATCTTGATGTTGACCTCGAGGTCGGAGGTGTTGACCCCGGCGGAATTGTCGATCGCGTCGGTGTTGAGCCTGACGCCGTTGCGGGCCGCCTCGATGCGGCCGCGCTGGGTGGCGCCGAGATTGGCGCCTTCGCCGACGACGCGGGCCCTGATCTCCTGGCCGGCGATGCGGATCGCGTCATTGGCGCGGTCGCCGACCTGCGCGTCGGTTTCGTCGCTGGCGCGAATGTAGGTTCCAATGCCGCCGAACCAGAGCAGGTCGACCGGGGCCTTGAGGATGGCGCTCATCAGCTCGGGCGGGGTCGCTTCGGCCTTCGGCAGGCCGAGCAGCGCCTGCACCTCGGGCGCAAGCGGAATGCTCTTGGCCTGGCGCGAAAACACGCCGCCGCCCGGGGAGATCAGCGCCTTGTCGTAATCCTGCCAGGACGAGCGCGGCAGGGCGAAGAGGCGCTGGCGCTCCGCCAGCGACTTTGCCGGGTCGGGGCTCGGATCGAGAAAGATGTCGCGATGGTCGAAAGCCGCGACCAGCCTGGTCTCGGGCGACAGCAGCATGCCGTTGCCGAAAACGTCGCCCGACATGTCGCCGACGCCGGCGACGGTGAAGGGCATCGACTGGATATCGATGTCGATCTCGCGGAAATGCCGCTTCACCGCTTCCCAGGCGCCGCGGGCGGTGATGCCCATGCCCTTGTGATCATAGCCCTGCGAGCCGCCCGAGGCGAAGGCGTCGCCGAGCCAGTGGCCCTTTTCCAGCGAGATCGCATTGGCGGTGTCGGAGAAGGTGGCGGTGCCCTTGTCGGCGGCGACGACGAGATAGGGGTCGTCGCCATCGTGCCGGACAGTGTCGGCGGGCGGGATCACCTGCTCGCCGTCGAGATTGTCGGTGAGTTCGAGCAGGGTGCGCACGAAGATGCGGTAGCTCTCCGTGCCTTCGCTCAGCCAGGCGGCGCGGTCGCCGGCGGGCGGCAGCTGCTTGGGGAAGAAACCGCCCTTGGCGCCGACGGGCACGATCACTGCGTTCTTGACCTGCTGCGCCTTGACCAGGCCGAGCACTTCGGTGCGGAAATCCTGCGGCCGGTCCGACCAGCGCAACCCGCCGCGCGCAACCTTGCCGAAGCGCATGTGGATGCCCTCGACCCGGGGCGAATAGACGAAGATCTCGTAGAGCGGGCGCGGCAGCGGCAGCCCATCGACGCTGGCGCAGTCGAATTTGAAGGAAATCGTGCTGCGCGGATGACCGTCCGGCCCGAGCTGGAAGAAATTGGTGCGCAGCCCGGCATCGATCAGGTTGACCAGGCGACGCAGGATGCGGTCCTCGTCGAGGCTGGTCACCGCGTCGAGCGCGGCTTCGATGCCGGCGCGCTCGCTCGCCATACGGCTCTCGCGCTCCGATTCGGACAGGCGCGGGTCGAATTTCGCCAGGAAAAGCCGCACCAGCGCGGCGGCGATGCCGGCGTGGCGGGTCAGCGCATCGGCGATGTAGTCCTGCGCATAGGGCGCGCCGACCTGGCGCAGATAGCGACCGAAGGCGCGCAGCAGCGCCGCTTCGCGCCAGCCCAGCCCGGCGCAGAGCACGAGCTGGTCGAAGCGGTCGGATTCGGCGAGGCCGCGGAACTGCGCCATCAAGGCGGCCTCGATGGCGGGATCGAGCGCGGCGACGTCGATCGCGCCGCCATCGCCGCGCTCCAGCGTCATGTCGTGCAGCCAGACGCGCGCCTCCTGCTGGCTCTGCCCGGCGGCGATCTGCGGCATGATGTTGTAGGTGC
>JBKBRD010000516.1:0-2320 GCA_046292405.1 Allobosea sp.
CTCGCCGCCGATGAACATTCTCGAGGGCGTGATCGACGGCCCCGGCATCGTCGCGCTCGGCGACGCCATCCTCGAAGTGCGCGACCTGCAGCAGGATCTGGCCGAGGGAACGGCGGTCGAGGTCGGGCTGCGGCCGGAGGATATCGAGATCGCCTCGGAAGGAGCGGCCGGGACCTTGCCCTTCGATGTCGAATTCATCGAGGAGCTGGGCGCGACGCAGCTCTTCCACGGCCAGCTCGCCGGGTTGCCCTTCGTGATGCAGGCCGCGACCGACACGGTGCCGACGCAGGCCGGGCGGCTGTGGATCAGCGTCGATCCCGACCGCGTCCACGTCTTCGACAAGCAGAGCGGCGCGCGGCTGGGCCGGGCCTGACAGCCCAGCCCCTTCGCGTCGCCTCAGCTCAGCGGAGCGTATTTCACGGCGCAGCCATAGGCCTTGGTGCTGGCCTCGGAGACCGGCTTGCCGGCCTTGAGCTCGGCCACCGCCTGGCGGACATAGCTCTTCGCCCCGGCCAGGCTGGCGGCCCCGGCGGAGGGCTTGTCGTCGATCGCGCCCATATAGGCGAGCGTGCCCTTGGGATCGACGATGTACATATGCGGGGTCGTCGTCGCGCCATAGGCGCGGGCGAGCCTGCTGGTGGGGTCGAGCAGCACGGCGGCGGGCGCGGCGTCGCGCGAGACGGTCAGCTCCTTCGCCTTAGCGCCCTCGACATGGCCCTGCTCGCCGACCGGCGAGGAGATGACGGAGAGCCAGACGACGCCCTCCTTCGCCATGTCTTTCTGCAGGGTCTGCATGGTGTTGCTGGTGTAATGCTTCCGGACATAGGGGCAGTCGTGATTGGTCCATTCCAGGATCACGGTCCTGCCCTGGAATTCGGAGAGCTTGCGCAGCTTGCCATCGGCGTCCACCGCCTCGAAAGCGGGGGCGGGCGCGCCGATCTTCGGCCCCGCCTGCGCCAGGGCCGGCAAAGCGGCAAAGGCGATCGCGCTCAGGGCGAGGCCGGCGATGAAGCTCAGGCGGGTCGGGCTGACAGTCACGGTCCGTCTCCTTCGATGCAGATTGGATTCAGCGCAGATTGGCGGCGGTTTTGGCCGGTCGGCCCGCCGCGCGCTGCGCGGCGGCGATGAGGCTGTCGGGCGTCAGCAGCTGCGGCAGGATCTCCGCCTGCGCCTGCTTCTCGCCCGGATAGAACAGATAGAGCGGCACGCCGGCCCGGCCATGCTCGGCCAGCGCCTGGGCGATCACCGAATCGCGATTGGTCCAGTCGGCCTTGAGATAGACGATGCCGAGATTGGCGAAAGCCTCCTTCACCTCCTGCCGCGACAGCGCGACACGCTCATTGGCGAGGCAGGTGATGCACCAGGCCGCCGTGAAATTGACGAAGACCGGCTTGCCCTGGGCCTGCAGCTCGGCCACGCGCTGCGGCGACCAGGCCTGGACATCGCCGGCCCGCGCCGCGTTCGACGCGCCAGGCACGGCGCTTTCGGAGACGAACCAGCCCGCCCCCAGCACAGCCAGCACCGCCAGCAGCGTCGGAACCGGGCGCAGGCGGCCGGCGCCGCGGGAGACGCCGATCAGCCAGACGACGAAGCCGGCGGCGAGAATTGCCACCAGCGCCGCCAGCACGCCGGTCGGACCCGCCTGGACCGAGGCGACCCAGACCAGCCAGATCGCGGTCGCGAACATCGGGAAGGCGAAGGCCTGCTTCATCACCAGCATCCAGCGGCCGGGGCGCGGCAGCAGCGACAAAAGCGACGGCGAAAACGACAGGGCGACGACCGGCGCGGCGAAACCCAGCGCCAGCGCGGCGAAGACCGACAGGCCGATGGCCGGCGGCTGGGTCACCGCAAAGCCCATGGCCGCGCCCATGAACGGGGCGGTGCAGGGCGTTGCGACGATGACCGCGAGCGCGCCGGTCATGAAGGCGCCGAGGCGTCCGCCGCGGCTGGCGATGTCGCTGCCGACGCCGGCGGCCGAGCCGCCGATCTCGAAGGCGCCGAGCAGGTTGAAGCCGATCAGCGTCATGATGACCGCCAGCGCGATGACCAGCGGCGGCGATTGCAGCTGGAAGCCCCAGCCGATGCTGGAGCCGAGCGCGCCGAGGCCGATCACCAGACCCGCCAGCAGCATGAAGGTGGCGACGACGCCGGCGAGAAAGAGCAGCCCCTGCTCGCGCGCGTCGAAGCGGCTCGCCTGCGCAAGCTGGGCGAAGCCGAGCGCCTTGATGAACAGCACGGGCAGCACGCAGGGCATCAGATTGAGGATCAGCCCGCCGAGGAAAGCGAAGGCGAGCGCGCTCCATAGCGTCAAATCCGCGCC
>JBKBRD010000517.1:0-2308 GCA_046292405.1 Allobosea sp.
TCATCCTTTCGGGCGGGGGCTGCGACCGGTTTCGGCGCGGGCCGGCTCAAAGACCTTGCCTGCGCTTCTCGTCCGTTCGCGCAGCCTCGTCAAATCACAGCTCAGGCGCCGCGCCGCGCCCGTCGCTGCGACCCCGTATTGCCGGGAGACTAAGGCTCGGCTAGGGCAGCCGCCATGGACAAGACCAGCCACGCCCCCAACGCGACGACACGCCTGCCTCAGGTGGCGAGGCGGGCCGAGCGCGTCTCGCCCTTCATCGTCATGGATGTCATGAACCAGGCCGCCGCGATCGAGCGCAGCGGCGGCTCGGTCGTGCACATGGAGGTTGGCCAGCCCTCGGCGCCGACGCCGGCCTCGATCCGCGCGGCCACCGCCCGCGCCCTCGATGACGGGCGCATCGGCTACACCCAGGCGCTGGGCACGGACGCGCTGCGGCAGCGCATCGCCAGGCATTACCACGACGCCTATGGCGTCCAGGTCGAAGCGGAGCGCGTCGTGGTCACGACCGGTTCCTCGGGCGGCTTCATCCTCGCCTTCCTCGCCTGTTTCGAGCCCGGCGACCGCGTCGCGATCACGGCGCCGGGCTATCCCGCCTATCGCAACATCCTGATCGCGCTCGGCCTCGAACCCGTGGCCATCGCGGTCGGGCCGCAGACGCGCTTTGCGCTGACGCCGGAGCTCATCGCCAAGGCCCATGCCGAAAAGCCGCTGGCGGGCGTTTTGACGATGAGCCCGGCCAATCCGACCGGGGTGGTGATGACGCCCGACGCCATCGCTGCCGTCGCCGCCGAATGTCGACGGCTCGGGCTCTGGTACATCTCGGACGAAATCTATCACGGCCTGACCTATGAGCAGCCCGCCACGACGGCGCTGGCTGCGGACCGGGATGCGATCATCGTCAATTCCTTCTCCAAATATTATTGCATGACCGGCTGGCGCGTCGGCTGGCTGGTCGTGCCGGAGCGGCTGGTGCGGCCGATCGAGCGGCTGCAGCAGAACCTTTCGATCTCGGTGCCGTTTCTCAGCCAGGTGGCCGGCGAAGCGGCCTTCGAGGCCACGGCCGAGTGCGAGGCGATCAAGGCCGGCTACGCCGCCAACCGCGCCTATCTTCTGCAGGCGCTGCCCGCAATCGGCCTGGGCGATTTCCTGCCTGTCGACGGCGCCTTCTACATTTACATCGACATCGGCCGGCACTCGAACGATTCCATGAGCTTCTGCCGGGAAGCGCTCGTGGAGGCCGGGGTCGCGATCACGCCTGGCCTCGATTTCGACGAGACGCGGGGCGCGCGCACGGTCAGGATGTCTTTCGCCGGGTCGCTGGCGGAATGTCAGGAAGCGGTGGCCAGGCTCGGCGCTTGGCTGCGGGGGCGAGGGGGCATCTGATCGGCTCGTCCGATTCCGCGAGCGCGGCAGGCGCGAGGCCTGGCCGAGATGATGTCCGAGCCTCCTGGACCATGCTTCGAGACGCCGCTGGCGCGGCTCCTCAGGATGAGGGCTGAGGGGGAAAGCCCTTGCGGGATGCGGCTCCTCTGGATGAGGCTCAGGGTCCGCTTTCAAGAAAAAGCCCGCCGCATTCTCATGCAGCGGGCTCTTTTAATCAGCTTCGATTGGTCAGCTTGTTCCACCAGCCACCGCGCTTGGGGCGGTCCGGGTCGGGCGGCGTCAGCACCACGGCGACCGGCTCTTCCACCACGCGGGGCGCAGGCTCCGGTTCGGGCTCGGGAGCCGCCTCAGGCTCCGGCGCCGGCGCTGCCGCAGTCGTCTCGCTCGGAGTCGCCTCGGCTTCTGCCGGGGCGGCGGCGCCGTCCTCGGTGATCGGCACGATCTTCTTGCGTGCGCGGCTGCGCTTGGGCTTGGCCGGCTCGGCCTCGACCGCGGCGGCGGGCTCGGCCGGCTCCGGCTCGCTCACGGCGACGGCTGCTACGGCTTCAGCTTCAGCCGGCTTGGCCTTGCGGCGGCCGCCACGGGCGCGCTTGGGCTTTTCGGTCTCGGCGGGCTGATCGACCTCGCCGGCGACGGTCTCCTCGACCACAGGCGCAGGCGCCTCGGCCTCGACAGCCGCGACGGTCGCGGTCTGGCCGTCCTCGGCCTCGCCCTCATTGTCGTCCTCGCCGTCCTCATCGCCCTCGGCGTCGCCGCCATTGTCGAGACGCTGGCCATTGGCGTCGCGCTCGCCGCCACGCCGCCGCCGCCGCCGCCTGCGGCGCTTGCGCCCGCCTTCGCGGCTTTCGGCATCGCCACGCTCGGCGGCTTCGCCGTTCTCGACGGCTGCGGCGCTGGCGACCGGCGCCTCGGCGCCCAGCGCCAC
>JBKBRD010000518.1:0-2301 GCA_046292405.1 Allobosea sp.
GAAGACGTAGCCGGTCTGGCCCCAGGGCAGGACTGCGTTGCGCTTGTTGTCGAGAATGAAATCGCCGCGATCGGTGCGGATCATCAGCACCGCGTGCCCGGCATTCTCCTCGTCGATCACCACGGTCATGCGCATGGCGCGACGGGGGATGCCGAGTTCGGCCAGGCGCTGGCGCTTCAGCAGGGCGTAATCCTCGCAATCGCCCTTGCCGTCGGTGGGGATGCCCCAGTGATCGACCACGCCCCAGTGGTCCTGATCGGTTTCGGCCTCGATCTCGCGATTGATCCGGTTGTTGAGCGTCAGGATGGTCTTCCACAGCTTTGGCGTCATCTCGACGCGTTCGGCTTCGGAGACATCGACGCGGCATTCGGCCGGCGTGCGCTTGCACAGGTCGTTCCAGGCATAGGGCGCGCGCGCCTCGCCGATTGCGGCGATCGGCAGGCTGGCGACCGGGTAGGCGCCCTGCTGCGCCAGGGCGGGCTGCGCGCCGGCCAGAGCGAGGAGGCCAGCCAGCGTGGCCCCTGCGAGAATGTCGATCTTGATTGCCATGTCGTCCCCTTTCTTGTCCCTGGGGGCAACATGAACGCCGGCTGTGGATGTCGGCTAAAATGAATACGAGCAATTCTATGTAATTGCTCCGGAGTTGATCAGAACAGTTGTCAGTATAAATCGCCTCAAAAGAGCGGTTTAACAAATGCGCGCTTTCGCGAAACGGAGCGTTAACTGTGTGGGCTCGGTCGCTAGAGTTGACGGTTTCCTGCCAGGCTTAGCGCACAGCGGTCGCGAGCATGGGTTCCGAGACCGCCGCGCCTCCCGGAGCATCCTTCGAGACGCAGCCTACGGCGCTTTTCAGAATGAGAGCTGCGGGTGGAATGACGGTGCGATTGGCGCAGGCGCCGGGGCAGGTCCGCGCCCGACCATGCAGCAAAGCCAACTGCAGCCCTCATAGGGCAGGAGCGGCGTCAGCAGCGTCTTCCAAGGATGCTCCCGCCAGCGCAGAGCCTGCTGGAGCATGCATCGAAACGCGCCAGCGGCGCGTCTCAGGACGAGGGCTGATGGGTTGGACTCGCCGATGCGGCTTGCCGGAGAAGCGTCAGAGTTCGAGGTTCTCGTCGAGCAGGTCGGCCGAGAGCGGGAAGCGGAACTCCGCGGCGAAACCGCCATCGAAGCGGCGCACCACCTTGGCCTGGGTCGAGCCGATCTTCACCGGCGTGTTCATCGGCAGATCGAGATCGCAGGAGAAGGCGGCGCCCGACAGGGAGATGTCGATCACCCGCACCACATGCTGCGCGCCGCTGTCGAGAGTGAGGATGGAGCGGGGATTGCGCGGCACGACGCGTTCATGGCGCCGGTCTTCGGGCAGGCCGAGCTCCTCGCGATTGGCGAGCCAGGTCAGCTGGGCGGTGAACTTTTCGCGCTTGCGGCTGGTCGCGGTGATGGTCATCGCGAAGCCTTCCATCGTCGTGCGCACGGCGACGCCCTCGATGCGGCCGAGATGCTCGAGATAGACGATGACCCGCTCGCCGGGGGCAGCCTTCACAGGCGCCGCGAGATGCAGTCCGCCGGGAGAGATGTCGACGGACTGGCATGGGTATTCCATGCGATTGGGCAGCATGTAGCGGCCCAAGAGCACGACCTTCATACGGTGATGCCGCCTGCGCTCGGCAGTGCGGGAGACCGTGCGGGGAGGTTGCAGTGCGCTCAACATCGATACCAGCCTATTCTGGTCGAAAGACTAGCGTCTGAGCGGTTAATGGCCGGTTAGCGGCGCGCGAGCTGAAATTCGCCTACAATTATTCTGATCGGTCGCGCTGAAATGCATCAGCGAGATGACGTAAAGTAATTTTCGGTATTGCGTGGCGCGCGGGCTCAGGCGCGGCCGCCGGGCAGGACGAGAAAGCGCGGCGCGGCGCGCGGGGGCGCGGCGGAGCGCTGGACGGGAGGCGCGGGCCAGAGCATGCGCAACGAGATCATGCGCATCGATTCGATGCGGTCGAGCCCGAGCCATTCGGGCGCCCCAGTCGGGGAGAGGGCGCCGAGAATGCGCTCATGGGTGCGCCCGCGATAACGCAGCGGCAGCAGCAGCAGCTCGAGATAGATCGGGTGGCCGGATTCGGTTTCGGCGGAGAGGCCGGCGACGGCCCCGGCGGTATCGTCCATCACCGTTTGCACGAGGCGGCGGATCTCGCCTTGCGCTTCGACATCGGGCCAGAGCGCGGTGAAGGCGCGGCCGCGCAGCTCTCCGCCCATCAGCGCGCAAAGCCGTGTGCCAGCAAGGCGGAAGACCGGGCCGATCGGTTC
>JBKBRD010000519.1:0-2298 GCA_046292405.1 Allobosea sp.
CCGTCTGGCCGATGATGGCGCAGCCCTGTTCGCGCACCACCTTGCGGAAGAGCGCATTATCGGGCTGCGTCACATAGCCGGGGATCGCATCGAGCTTGTCGAGCGTGCCGCCGGTATGGCCCAGCCCGCGCCCGGAGATCATCGGCACGAAGCCGCCGCAGGCCGCGACCGCCGCCGCCAGCGGCAGGCTGACGGTGTCGCCGACGCCGCCGGTCGAGTGCTTGTCGAGCGCGGGGCCGGGCAGGTCGTCCCAGTTCAGCACCGTGCCGGAATCGCGCATGGCGAGCGTCAGCGCCACGCGCTCGTCCTGGCTCATGTCGCGGAAGAACACCGCCATGGCGAAGGCCGCCGCCTGCCCCTCGCCGACCGAGCCGTCGGTTATCCCGGCGACGATCTGGCGGATGTCATCGGGCGGCAGCTCCGCGCCGTCGCGCTTGGCGGCGATGATTTCCTGGGTCAGCTTCATGTCAATAGGGTCCGCTCGCCTGGCTGGCGCCATGTCCCGCGATCGCATCCAGCAGGACCTGATGCAGCCCGCTCGCGCCGAAGCGGAAGGTTTCGGGCCTGGCCCAATGCTCGCCCATGACCGTGTCGGCGAGCGCCAGATAGACCCCCGCATCGGCCAGGCTGCGGATGCCGCCCGAGGGTTTCAACCCGACGGGGCGCCCACAGGCCGCGATGACGCCGAGCATGCTGCGCACAGCCTGCGGCGTGGCCGAACGGGCGGTCTTGCCGGTCGAGGTCTTGATGAAATCCGCCCCCGCGGCGATGGCTAGCGCGGCTGCGGCCTCGACCTGCTGTTGATCGGGATACTCCCCGGTCTCGAGAATCACCTTCAACGTGCTGTCGCCGCACGCTGCCTTCACGGCCGCGACCATGGCGCGCGGCCCCTCGCTCTCCCCGGCGAGAAAGGCGCGCCAGGGCAGGACCAGGTCGATCTCGTCGGCGCCGTCGGCCAGGGCGGCGCGGACATCGGTCACCACCGCCTCAACGGGGCCATCGCCCGCCGGAAAATTCACGACGGTCGCGATCCTGACGCGCGTCCCAGCCAGCCGCGTCCGCGCCCGCGCCACGAAACGCGGCCAGACGCAGACCGCCGCGACGGGGATCGGCGGCAGCAAGGCGCGCGCGCACAGCGCATCGAGCCCGGCCGCGCTCGCATCCTCGGCGAGGTCGGTCAGGTCGAGCAGCGCGATGGCGCGACGGGCGAGCGCTTCGTCAGACATCGGGATGCAGCTCCGTCAGAAATCCGCGCAGCACGTGGCGCAGCGTCGCGGCCGCCATGCCCGCGACATCGCGCGTCTCATGGTGATGCGGCGCGCCGCCATGCAGCCCTGCCCCCATATTGGTCACCACCGACAGCCCCGCCACGCGCAAACCGTAGCGACGCGCCAGAATGACCTCGGGCACGGTCGACATGCCGACCAGATCCGCCCCCATCGCCCTGGCCATGCGGATCTCGGCCGGCGTCTCGAAGCTCGGCCCGGAAAACCACATATAGACGCCCTCGCCGAGCACGGCGCCGCAGCGCGTCGCGGCGGTCTTCAGCCTGGCGCGCAGGACCGGGTCATAGGCGTCGACCATCGGCACGAAACGCGCGTCGCCCGTGTCTCCGATCAGCGGATTGGGACCGTTCAGGTTGATGTGGTCGGTAATCAGCGCCAGCGAGCCGGGTTTCATCTCGGGCACGAGCGAGCCTGCCGCGTTGGTCAGGATCAGCGGCGGCGATCCCAGCGCCGTCAGCATGCCGATCGGCACGCGCATCACCGCGGCGTCGCCAGCCTCGTAGTAATGCGCGCGGCCCTGAAAGATCAGCGCCTTGCGGCCGTGCAGCGTTCCGTAGCAGAGCTGGCGCGCATGGCCGGAGACGCCCCCGGCGGGAAAGCCCGGGATCTCGGCATAGGGCACGGCGACCGGGTTCTCGACATCCTCGGCGATGCGGCCGAGGCCGGTGCCGAGCACGATGGCGCAGTCGAGCGGCCCGGCGATCCCGCGCTCCTGCAGCGCGGCGGCAGCCTGCGTGAAAGCCCTGTCCATCTTACGCGCACAACCCCCGTCGGCCTTGTTCGCGCCGGCGCGGGGCGCGGCGCATCACCGGCGCAAATTGTCCGGTCCGAAGGAGGCTGGCAACAGCGCCTCCAAAGAAAAGCGCTGGCGGACGCCCTCCGGCCCCGCAATCGCGATCGGGGTCTGCGGCTGCGCGAATTCGCGGATGCGCTGGCGGCAGGCGCCGCAAGGCGTCACCAGCGCTTCGCCCTCGCCCAGCACCAGCAGGGCGCGGATCGACCGCCCGCCGGC
>JBKBRD010000520.1:0-2289 GCA_046292405.1 Allobosea sp.
GTGGCCTGCAGCATCGCCGCATGGGCGAGCGAGCCGCGGATGTCCTGGCGCCACAGGCGCTTGTCGAAATCGATGGAGGCGTTGATCTCCTCCATGATGGCGTCGGGACCCGTGGCGAAACGCCCACCCCACATGCGATTGCTCACGACGGTCTTTCCTGCTCTTAGGACGCGCTATGACGTCTCGGTCGACAAAATGGCTGGCCTTCGGGGTCGTGGCGCTGCTCGGCCTCGCGGGCGTCGCCGCCTTCTACTCCGGCGCGGGCGATGCCGGCAATTCCGCATCCTGCGCCGCGGCGCGAAAGACGGTCGCCGCCATGGCGCCGCTGGCGCGCGGCGAAGTCGCGGCGGTGCAGGTCAGCGCGCGGCCCGTGCCGGCGCCGGAGCTCGCCTTCACCGGGCCGGACGGGCAGCCGACGACGTTGTCGGCCTTTCGCGGACGCGCGGTGCTGGTCAATCTCTGGGCGACCTGGTGCGCGCCCTGCCTGAAGGAGATGCCGGCCCTCGACGCGCTGCAGGGCGCCGAAGGCGGCGCCGATTTTGCCGTGGTCGCGATCAACATCGACACCCGCAACCTCGACAAACCCCGGACTTGGCTGGCCGAGGCCGGCATCCGCCGGCTTTCATATTATGCCGACCCGCAGGCGGGGGTGTTCCAGGTCCTGCGCACGGCGCGCAAGGTCGAGGGCATGCCGGTCAGCCTGATCGTCGACCGCGAAGGCTGCGAACTGGCGATTCTGCAGGGCCCGGCCGATTGGGCGAGCGCCGAGGCGAAGGCGCTGATCAGAGCGGCGGCCGGGCGTTGAGGCGATCTGCGAAATAATTAGGGCCCGCGGGCGATGCGGCGCGATCAATCCGGATCGATAGCCCGGCGTAGCCGGGCCAGTTCGGCATCGACACGCGCTAGAAAAGTTTCTGCTGCTTCGACGGCGATCTCGGCCTTGCGCGAATTAAAGCGATCATAGGTGTGCATGGCGACGTGGCGGAACCGCAGAAGCTCTTCGGCACACGTCGCAAATGCGGGTTCGATCATGGCGGCCTGCCATTCTCCAAAGCGCTCGCCGCCCGCCTCAGCAAGACGGCGTGCCAGTCAGGCCTTTGCGGCAGCGCCTCGCCGATCATAGCGAAGGCGCGCCGCAAACCCACTTCGAAGGAGGTATACCCAGCCTGCATGGCATGCTGGAACGCCATCACCTCCGTATAGCTGTCATCAAACGTCAATGCTGTTTTGTGGCCGCGAAACAGCATGACGGCAGCCAGGAAATGGCGTTTCGACGATTGCGAAATCGTCCTCGATGTCGCGCCAGCGCTCCGGCATCATGACGCGACCGCCTCGCCCAGCACTACGCCCTCCTGTCGCGCCCGCTGCGTCACGCGTTCGGAGGCCCAGGCGACGTCGAGCACATCGGGCTTCAACTCAAGCGACCAGCACAGCTCCTCGGCGAAGCGACATGCCGCCAGAGTCTCATTTTCGGCAAAGTCGACGAGCAGATCGACGTCGCTTTCATCATGGGGCGTGCCGCGCGCAGCCGAGCCGAAGAGGATGAAGCGGCCGCCATGAGCGCGCGCATACTCTCCCAGCTGCAGAATCAGGACTTCGACCGATGCGCGATAGGCGGCGAGTTTTCGCTCGTGCCGCTCGCGCAATGTGACGATCGCGCCCATGGGCTCATTCCGCACGCGAGGCAAAGTCGAGCGGCTCAGCTCGCCTGCTTGACCGCGATGCCCTTCTCCTCGAACAGCGCCTTCAGCTCGCCGGCCTGGAACATTTCGCGGGTGATGTCGCAGCCGCCGATGAATTCGCCCTTCACATAGAGCTGGGGAATGGTCGGCCAGTTCGAATAGGCCTTGATGCCCTCGCGGATCTCCATGTCCTCGAGCACGTTGACGCCCTTATAGGGCACCCCGAGATAGCCGAGGATCTGCGCGACCTGGCCAGAGAAGCCGCACATCGGGAATTGCGGCGTGCCCTTCATGAACAGCACGACATCGTTGGACTTCACTTCGGCGTCGATACGGGCATTGGCGTCGGACATGTCTTTTCTCCAGAATTCAGTTTTAGCTCGACAGCGCGTCCTGCTCGTCAAGGCGATGCACGATGCGAAGAATCTCGTTTGTCTGGGTCAGCATTCGGTTCTCGATCAAAACGAGATCGGTTTTTACTTCGCCGATATCGCGCTCCAGCCGCCCTAGGCGGACATCGTGCCGTCCCAGCGTCTCAATGACATGATCGAGCTTGCGATCCATGCTGCGCAGGAGAACGAGCGTGTGGTTGACGACAGTCGGATCG
>JBKBRD010000521.1:0-2288 GCA_046292405.1 Allobosea sp.
GAAGCGATCGGCACCAATGCGCATGAGCTGCCGATGGTGCTGGCGGCGCTGGCCGAGAGCGACGAGGAGCTGCTGCAGGCGCCCTACCGCGTCCTCGACGAGTGGCGGCAGGTCTATGGCGGCAATTTGCTGATCGCGCTGCCCGATGCTTTCGGCACCACCGGCTTTCTCCGCAACGCGCCCGATTGGGTGGCGGAATGGACCGGTTTTCGTCCCGACTCGGCGCCGCCGATTCCGGCGGGCGAGGAGATCATGGCCTGGTGGCGGGCGCGGGGGCGCGATCCGCGCGAGAAACTGCTGGTCTTCTCGGACGGGCTCGATGTCGCTGCGATCGAGCGGGTCTATCACCATTTCGACGGCAAGGTCCGCACCGCCTTCGGCTGGGGCACAGACCTCACCAACGATCTCGTCGGCTGCTCGCCGGATGGTTCGCGCGCCCTCGATCCGATGTCGCTGGTCTGCAAGGTGACCCGCGCCAACGGCCGGCCGGCGGTGAAGCTCTCGGACAATCCGGACAAGGTCTCGGGCGAGGCGGAGGCGGTAGCGCGCTATCGGCGGGTGTTCGGGGTCTGACGGAGACGCGTCGCTGCGAGCGCCGGGCAGTGAGCGAGCCGGCCCCATCCCCCTAAGCCCGGTCCTCTTAAGCCCTCATCTTGAGGAGGCCCGCAAGGGCCGTCTCGAAGGATGGTCCAGCGCGCGCCGGAACCTCCTGGAGCATCCTTCGAGACGCCGCTGCACGGCTCCTCAGGATGAAGGCTGTGGGGTTCGACTGGGGGGCGCGCTAAACCCGTCATTGCGAGCGAAAGCGAAGCAACCCAGTGTCGTCGAGCGCTGCGTTCCCCTCGATTGCTTCGTCGCTACGCTCCTCGCAATGACGGTTAGGCTTGGGTGAAATACGGCGCGAGATTGCGCCTGATGCGCTCCAGCACCGTGCCCTCATAGGATTCGGGCGTGAAATCCCGCCCGGTGATCGCTTCGAAAGCCTCGACATAGACCCGCGAGGTCTGGGCGATCAGCTCGGGTGGAATCGCGGGAATCGGGTCCTTGTACGGGTCGCAGCGCTCGGCCACCCAGGCGCGGACGAAATCCTTGTCGAAGCTGGCTGGGCGCGTGCCGGCGGCAAGGCTGGCCTCGTAGCTCTCGGCCAGCCAGTAGCGGCTGCTGTCGGGGGTGTGGATCTCGTCGGCGAGGACGATCCGGCCCTCGGGATCGAGGCCGAATTCGTATTTGGTGTCGGCGAGGATCAGCCCGCGCGCGGCGGCCCGTTCCTGTCCGCGCGCAAACAGCGCCAGCGCATAGCGCGACACGGTCTGCCATTGCTCCGCGCTCAGCAAGCCGGCTTCGAGGATTTCCTGGGCCGAAAGCGGCTCGTCATGGTCGCCCGCGCCGGCCTTGCTGGTCGGGGTGATGATCGCCGCGGGCAGTTTCTCATTGTCGCGCAGCCCGTCGGGCAGGCGGATGCCGTACATGTTGCGCTCGCCGCGCTTGTACTTGGTCAGGATCGAGGTGCTGGTCGTGCCCGCGAGATAGCCGCGGACGACCATCTCCACAGGCAGGATATCGAGCCGGCGGCCGATCACGACGTTGGGGTCGGGATAGCCCAGCACATGGTTGGGGCAGATGTCGGCGGTTTCCTCGAACCAGTAGCGCGCCGTCTGGGTCAGCACCTCGCCCTTCAGCGGGATCGAGGTCAGGATCAGGTCGAAGGCGCTCAGCCGATCGGTGGCGATGATGATGCGCCTTCCATCGGGCAGGTCGTAATTCTCGCGGACCTTGCCCTTGTAGTAATTGGGCAGCTCCGGGATGAAGGCATCGGACAACAGGCGTGGATCGCTCATCACTCTCAAAGTCCCGGTCGCTGCAGGCGCGCCAGTTAGGGTTTGGCCTCCGCGCCGGTCAAGGGCGGCCGCGACCGTCGCGGCGGCCTGCGCGGGCCTGCAAGCGGCAAACCTTGCATCATCGGGCAAAACCCCCTAATGCGACCGCGCTTTCGCAAGGCCTCGTAGGGCCGGTGTCAGGAAACAGGGTGTCATGGCCAAAGAGAAATTCGCGCGCACCAAGCCGCACTGCAACATTGGAACGATTGGTCACGTCGACCATGGCAAGACGTCGCTGACGGCGGCGATCACGAAGGTTTTGGCCGAGTCTGGCGGCGCGTCGTTCACGGCGTATGACCAGATCGACAAGGCTCCCGAGGAGAAGGCGCGCGGCATCACGATCTCGACGGCGCATGTCGAGTACGAGACGGCCAACCGTCACTACGCCCACGTCGACTGCCCCGGCCACGC
>JBKBRD010000522.1:0-2287 GCA_046292405.1 Allobosea sp.
GACCGGGCCGGGCTCGCTGTCGGGCGTCGCCGTCGAGATCGACGATGCGACGGGGCTGGCGAAGGCGGTCTGGCCGGTGCGGCTGGGTCCGCATCTGGGCGAGGCCGCGCCGCCCTGGGGGTGAGCGGTTCGCCGTTGCGAACACAGCAAGGCGACCACTGGCAGAGAGAGCCACGTCGTTGGATCGCCTCGTCGCCGACGCGCCGCGCAAAGACGAAAGCGACTGCTGCTTGCCTGCCAGTTCAGGCGGCGCTTATAAGGCGCGCTTGCCGTTTTGCTCCGCTGCCGGGGCCGCGGCGAGGCGACGAGACGAGCAGAAGGCTGAGCTCCATGGCCGGGCATTCCCAGTTCAAGAACATCATGCACCGCAAGGGCAAGCAGGACGCGGTGCGTTCGAAGCTGTTCTCGAAGCTGGGCCGCGAAATCACAGTCGCCGCCAAGATGGGCATGCCCGATCCCGCGATGAACCCGCGCCTGCGCATGGCGGTGCTTGCAGCGCGGGCCGAGAACATGCCCAAGGACAACATCCAGCGCGCCATCAACAAGGCCGCCGGCGGCGAAGGCGATAATTACGACGAGGTTCGGTATGAGGGCTATGGGCCGGGCGGCGCCGCCGTCATCGTCGAGGCGCTGACCGACAACCGCAACCGCACCGCCTCGGCCGTCCGCTCCTATTTCACCAAGTCGGGCGGGGCGCTGGGCGAGAGCAACTCGGTTTCCTTCATGTTCAACCGGGTCGGCGAAATCAGCTATCCCGCCACCGCAGGCGATGCCGACAAGGTCATGGAGGCGGCGATAGAGGCCGGCGCCGACGATGTGATCAGCGACGAGAACGGCCACACCATCCTGTGCGCCTTCGACGCCCTCAACGAAGTCTCGAAGGCGCTGGAAGCCGCGCTCGGCGCGCCGGCCTCCGCCAAGCCGGTCTGGCGGCCGACGACCTCGGCGCCGCTCGACGAGGAGAAGGCGGCCTCGATGATGCGGTTGATGGAGGCGCTCGACAATGACGACGACGTGCAGAACGTCTTCGCCAATTTCGAGATTTCCGACGAGATCATGGCCAAGCTCGGCGATTGAGCCGGCTCAGCGCCCGATCAGGCCGTCCCACAGGGGCAGGCTGACCAGCGCGCTGAGGAAGATCACGAGATAGGCGATGCGCCGGAAGGTGATCTCCGAGGCGAGACGGAAGCCATGGGTTCCGGCCCACAGGCCCAGCCCGTAGACGGCGAAGAGCGGCAGCGCCATCAGCATGGACCGGGCGGTCAGAATGCCGTTCCACCAGAGTATGCCGCCGCTGACCACCGTGGACAGGCCGAAGAAGGTCTGAAGATTGGCGCGGGTCCGGTGCCTGTCATTGTTCTGCGCCCCGAGCCAGAACACCGCGAGCGGCATGCCGCCGATGCTGGCCATGCCGTTGAAGAGCCCCGAGAGCGCGCCGACGCCCAGCGACAGCGGAATGCCGGGACGCCCGTGATAGCGCCAGCCCGAGGCCATTAGCGCAACCGCCGTCGAGACGAGGCCGGCGAGTATCCAGCGCATGGTCTCGCGATCGAGCCAGATCAGCAGCCAGATGCCGAGCGGCAAAGTCAGCGTCGCCGTCAGCAGCAGCGGCAGCACCTCGCGCCATTCCGCGTTGCGGGCGCTGCGCGCCGCCAGCGGCAGGGCGAAGGGAAGGTCGATGCAGAAGATCAGCCCGAGCGCGGCGACCGGCCCGAGCACGACGCTCGCCAGCGGCATGAACACCATGGCGAAGCCGAAGCCGGTGAAGCCGCGGATCAGCCCGCCGAGCAAAGTTGCGCCGGCGAGCACCGCGATATGCGACAGCGGCATTGCCGGAAAGAAGGTTGAGAGCAAGGAGACCATCCGGTCGGGAGGCGGGAGGCCCACCATCGCGATATCGCCTGGTGGATCAACCGCAGCTTTGTGATGGCTGCGATGCGTCGGCGTGATCGGACGCCGGCGACCATGGAACAAACCGGGGCCGATACGCTAGGGTCGCGGCCATGGCTCCGGCGATTCGCATTCTTGGGATTGATCCCGGTCTCAGGAAGACCGGCTGGGGCATCATCGTGTCCGAGGGCAGCAAGCTCGGTTTCGTCGCCTGCGGCTGCGTCGAGAGCGAAGGGGCGCTGCCGCTGGCCGAGCGGCTGCGCCAATTGCATGAGGGGCTGGCCGGCGTGATCCGCGCCTGGAGCCCGGACGAGGTCGCCGTCGAGGAGACCTTCGTCAACCGCGACCCGCAATCGGCGCTGAAGCTCGGCCAGGCGCGCGGCATCGCGCTGGTGGT
>JBKBRD010000523.1:0-2274 GCA_046292405.1 Allobosea sp.
GCCGAAATCCGGGCGCTGTTGCGGCCGGCCTGCCGCGACTCCGTTCAACGCAACATCAAGACGAACAATGCCTGGCAGGTCGCGAAGGTGCTGCAGGCGACGGTCGATCTCACGGTCACGCTCAAGGCCGGCGCCTCCGGCAGCGTCAAGGCCGAAGCCGTGCGCAAGCTGGTCGACGCCGGATTCACGCTCGATGCCGCCAACACGACGCTGACCAGCAAGGGCAAGGCGCTGTATTACGGCGTGCGCCTGGAGCCGGTGAACGCGCTCTGACTCAGGGCGCGGCGAAATACCGCCCGAGCAGCCGCTCGGTGATGCGCGTCAGCGCCTGCAGATCCGCCACCGCCACGCGCTCGTCGATCTGGTGCATGGTCTGACCGACGACGCCATATTCGACCACCGGGCAGTAATCCTTGATGAAACGGGCGTCGGAGGTGCCGCCGGTCGTCGACAAAGCCGGGCGCTGGCCCGTCTCCGCCTCCACCGCATCGGCGACCATGGCGACGAAGGGCCCGGGCTGGGTGAGGAAGGCGACGGCGTTGGTCGGCTCGCACGCCAGCTCGTAGCGCACGCTGTTGCCGGCCGCCTCGCGCAGGCGGCGCTCCAGCTCGGCCTGCAAAGTGTCCGGGGTCCAGATGTCGTTGAAGCGGATATTGAACACGGCCCGCGCCTGGGCCGGGACGACATTGGTCGCGCGGTTGCCAGTATCGACAGTCGTGACTTCGAGATTGCTCGGGTCGAAGAATTCGGTGCCTACGTCGAGCGGGACAGCGTCCAGCGCGGCGAGAAGGCGCACCATGCCGCGGATCGGGTTCTCGGCCAGATGCGGATAGCCGACATGCCCCTGCTTGCCATGAACCACCAGACGGCCGGTCAACGAGCCGCGCCGGCCGATCTTGATCATGTCGCTCATCGCAGTCGGATTGGTCGGCTCGCCCAGCAGGCAATGGTCGAAGCGCTCGCCGCGCGCATGCGCCCAGGCCAGCAGCTTGACCGTGCCATTGACCGCCGGGCCTTCCTCGTCGCCGGTGATCAGGAAGGCGATGGAGCCCGGCGCGTCGGGATTGTCGCGCCGATAGCGCAAGGCGGCGGCGATCATGGCGGCGAGCCCGCCCTTCATGTCGCAGGCGCCGCGGCCATAGAGCGCGCCGTCCTCGATCGCGCCGCCGAAGGGATCGCGCGTCCACGCCGCCGCGTCGCCGACCGGCACCACGTCGGTATGCCCGGCGATGGCGAAGACCGGGCCGTCCTCGCCGATCCGGGCGTAGAGGTTCTCGACATCCGGCGTGTCAGGCTCGCTGAAGACCTGTCGGTGCACGCTGTAGCCATGGCCGTCCAGCACCTGCGCGAGCAGCGCCAGCGCGCCGCCTTCGCTCGGCGTCACCGAGGGGCAGCGGACCAGCGCCTGCGTCAGCGCCACGGGGTCGAGGGGATCGAAGGCGAGGGGAGGGAGAGGCTGCTGCGTCATGCCGCCCGTCTAGAGCATCGTCTCGGAAAACGGAATCCGGTTTTCGGCGATGGCCGCCGCGACGGCGAGGCGAGCGCTCAGCCGGCCGGATGCTTCTCGCGCCCCGCCGAGCCGGCTGCAGCCCCCGCCTGGGCCCCCTGCGGCGCGTCGCCGCGCAACAACCCGAGATCGATGAGGGCGAGCAACCAGATCAGCGTGGTGATGGAGATCAAGGTCGGCTTCAGGCCGCGATCGATCAAGGGTTCGGCCAGTCCCAGCAGGACGATGGCGCTGACCAGCCCGATTCCGTAGACACGCGGGAAACCGCGATCTGCCGCGCGCTTGGCCGCCAGCGCAGCCCAGGGGAAGAGCGCGAACGCCCCGACGAAGGCGCCGAGCCTGTCGCCCGCCAGCCCGCCGATCTGGCCGCCCAGCTTCTGCAGGGCGAACACGCCGAGCGCGACGACGATGCTGCCGATCCAGAAGCTGGTTCGACCGATGCGGCCGTCGAGGTCGGTGAGGAGGCGGATCAGCGTCATAGGCTCTTGTCCCATGCCTGGGCGCCCAATTGAAGCATATGGTGAATAAAAGGTTAACGCGTCCCCAGAGAGAAAGTTCTTGAATGCGCCAAAGCCCGCCGCTAGCTGCGGGTGGGGCGCTTGCGCCATTCAGGCGAGGGCCAAGACATGACCATCCGTTTTCATCGCGGCGATCTCCCGGCCGGGTTCGATGCCGGGCCGAGCATCGCGATCGACACCGAGACGCTGGGTCTCAACCCGCATCGCGACCGTCTGTGCGTGGTTCAGCTCTCGCGCGGCGACGGCAGC
>JBKBRD010000524.1:0-2272 GCA_046292405.1 Allobosea sp.
GGGGGACAAGATCGCGCTCCAGCCCGTCGAACGCCTATAGATCCACCGCCTCCCCCTTTGCAGGCACGAGCGCCTTGACGGCGCTGCCCGCCAGCCCGGCGACGAAGGCATCGGCATTGGCGTCGATGATCGGAAAGGAGCCGTAATGGCAGGGGATCGCGACCTGGGGCTTGACGAAGCGCGTCATTGCGAGCGCCGCGACCCTGCCGCCCATGGTGAAGCGATCGCCGATCGGGCAGATGCAGATGTCGACGCCATGGATCTCGCTGATCAAATCCATGCCGGGGAAGATGTCGGTGTCGCCCATGTGCCAGAGCGTCTTCTCGCCGCTGGCCTTGACGATCGCGCCATTGGCGCTGCCGAGCGGGAAGGCCACGCCCGCCTCGACCAACCCGGCCGAATGATCGGCGCGCACGAGGCTGACGCTGAAACCGCCACAATCGACCGTGCCGCCGGTGTTCATCGGCTCGAAGGATTTCAGCCCTTTCGACGCCAGATACATGCAGAGGTCGTAATTGGTCACCACCGTCGCACCGGTCGCCTCGGCGATGGCGAGGCTGTCGCCGATGTGGTCGCCATGGCCATGGGTGATGACGATGTGGCTGACCCCTTGCGAGGCCGTCGCGACATCCCCTTCAAAGGCCGGGTTTCCAGTGAAGAACGGATCGATCAACAATGATGCGCCCGCCAGGTCGATGCGAAAGGCGGAATGGCCGAACCAGGTCAGTTTCATCGGGTTTCTCCAACGATGCAGGCTGTGCTGCTCCCGATATAGATCATTCGCGCGCTTCTGGAGAAGCCGCGCCGACGCCGCGCGATGATCCCGAAGCGGTCGACAACGTCGCAGCCGCCGTGCAGATTCCCGACTGACGCAACAGGAAGCCGCCATGACCGACGCCGCCACCCTCGCCCGCCGCATCGCCCAGGGACGCGGCGACGAACCCGCGGATCTCGTCATTCGCGGCGCCCGTTTGCTGGACCTGGTGACCGGCGCGCTGGTCGAGAGCGATATCGCGATCTGCGGCGACGTCATCGTCGGCACGCATGGTCGCTACAGCGGCAGGACCGAGCATGACGCGAGCGGGCTGATCGCCGTGCCAGGCTTCATCGACACCCATCTCCATGTCGAATCCTCGCTGGTGACGCCGCTCGAATTCGAGCGCTGCGTGCTGCCGCATGGCGTGACGACGGCCATCTGCGATCCCCATGAGATCGCCAATGTGCTGGGCGTCGAGGGCATCTCGTATTTCCTGCGCTGCGCCGAGGCGATGCGCATGGATTTGCGGGTGCAACTGTCGAGCTGCGTGCCCGCCACGCATCTGGAGACCGCGGGAGCCAATCTGGAAGCGGCCGATCTTGTAGCGTTGATGGACCACCCAAAGGTCATCGGGCTTGCCGAGTTCATGAATTTTCCGGGCGTTCTGCATCGCGATCCCGGCTGCCTCGCCAAGCTCGCGGCCTTCTCCGATCGCCATATCGACGGGCACGCCCCGTTGCTGCGCGGGCTCGATCTCAACGGCTATCTCGCAGCCGGCATCCGCACAGACCACGAGACGACGACCGCGGACGAAGCGCGCGAGAAGCTGATGAAAGGCATGGCGATCCTGATCCGCGAGGGCTCGGTGTCCAAGGATCTGCACCAGCTCATCCCGCTGATCTCGCGCGACGCCTCGCCCTTTCTCGCTTTCTGCACCGATGATCGCAATCCGCTCGATATCGGCGAGGAAGGCCATCTCGACTACATGATCCGCACCGCGATCGCTGAGGGCGCGGATGTGCTGGCGACCTATCGCATCGCGACCCACTCGGCCGCCCGCCTGTTTGGTCTGACCGACCGCGGCTTCATCGGGCCCGGCAAGCGAGCCGATATCGTGCTGGTCAAGGATCTTGCCGCCTGCGCCGTAACGCAGGTGTTCTGCGCCGGGCGGCTGGTCGAGGACGGGCTGTTCTTGGACCGCGCAGCGGTCGCGCCGGTCGGGCTCGCCAGCGTCAAGAGCCGCCAGCTCGGCCCATCCGACTTCCGGGCAAAGGCGCGTCAGGGCGAGACGCCAGTGATCGGCGTCGTGCCGGGCCGCATCATCACGGAGCGGCTGGCGATGACGCTGCCGGCGCGGGATGGCTATGGCCTGCCCGACCTCGCGCAGGACGCGGTGCGGGTGACCGTGATCGAACGGCATGGCCGGACGGGCGGCAGCGCCAGCGGCTTCGTCTATGGTTTCGGCATGAAGCGCGGCGCCATCGCCTCTTCCGTCGGGCATGACAGCTATAATCT
>JBKBRD010000525.1:0-2267 GCA_046292405.1 Allobosea sp.
GCCCGTGTCAGAACCAGGTCGCCAAAGCGCCAGGCCACGAATTCGGGCTGGCGATCGCGGGCGGTCGCGGGTCGATGCCGAAAGGCATTCGCGCCTGCCGATACTCCAAATGGAATGTCCGAGCGACGCGACAGGGATGACGACACGCCATTGCCCCGCTCGGACCGAGATTGATCTGACATCATGGCCCCCCATCGTCAAATCCAGCTTCTAGTTTGGATGCGTCCAGTCGTTGTTGCAGGTCGGCAATCCCCGTATTGTAGATGAGCAGCCTAAATCTCGTGCGACCAACAAAGCTTGATTGTGATCAATACGCGCCACGATCATGCTTAGATGTTGGTCTATTGCGTCAAACCGGCATTGAAGACCCGAATAGGCGCGCTGATCAGCAGGCTCGCGGCCGAACCAAGCGTCTCCACCGCAGCCGCCGACCCAGAAACGTCAGAATCCGTAATGACCTGCCCCTCGATCAGCCTGCCGCCGATCAGGCGCACGATTTCCGGGCTGGAGGCGTAGGTGTCGTGGTTGATCCGGTCGCCCGCCCGCAGAGCGCTCATGTCGATGATCGTGATGCCGCTGATATCGGCGAGTTCGGCCCGGTACTCCTCGCGCGTCGGATCGACTGCCCCCAGGCGCGTCGCGCCGCGCGCCAGAAACTGCGACACTTGCAGGGCGCGGTCGGTTTGCGAAACGAACATGGTGATGCGGGGAGGCTTTGGCCCCATCGCCTCGACCTGACGGCGGAAGACGCCGACATCGAGATCGGGCGAAGCGAGGATCAGATTGCCGATCTTGCGCGGCACGCCGCCCTGCTTCAGCGCCACCTGCTTGAGCGCCTCGACAGCCAGCCAGCCGCCCATGGAGTGCGCGAGGATCACCACCTCGTCGACGGCTGGGCTGCGCGCCACCTGCGTCAGAAGGTCCGCGAGATCGGAACGGGAGAAGGATGCGTTGTCGAGATCGAGGCGATAATCCAGCAAGCGACCGCGGGACGGCCATGAGAACAGGATCGGCGCGGCGTTCGCTCCGGAATCATGGGCAATCTGCGCCAGCCGGAATACGGCGCGGTCGAACGGCGTGTTGAAGCCATGGACGAAGATGAGGGCGCGGCGCGTCTTTCCGCCGGCCTTCTGAAACCAGGCCGGCAGGTCGTTCCAGCCCATCGGACGCGAGGCCGTGACGACGAAGTCGCGGTTCGGATCGCCGGGCGTCGCGCGCGGCAACTGGATCGTTCCGGTTTCGCGCGCGGGCGGCAGCGAAACGACGAGGTTGCTGAAGGAGACGCGGCGGCCCCGGTCGCCGCCATAGAGCACGCCCGGCTCGTCCGAAGCCGCGCGCGTGGTCGCCGCCAGCAGGTCGACTTTCTTGGTCCCGGGAACGGCTGCGACGGTCTGCAACAGGCCGCTCGGGACGGAGGCGCATCCCGCCAACGCCAGCGCGGCCAGCGGCAGGATGCTCAGCACCGCATGCCGGGCGCGCCGCATGGTCAGCGCCCCCCGATCCGGGTCGGCCTTCTGCAGGCCAGACGATCCGGGCCAAGCCGCCGTTTGCGCGAGATCTCCCTCCGCCGAAGGCCCGTCATCTCTGTCGCTCCGAAGTCAGGGGCTGCCCGCCTTGCCACGTGCCCGCCGGTCCCGCCACGCTCCACAACCGGGCATTGGCCGGCAAAGCCTCGCAGTCTGTTACGCGCGAGTCGAGCCTCGGCGAGGCCCTGCGATGCTGAGCCGAGAAGTTTGGGACAATTGGCAAAGGCTTTGGGATTCTCTGCAGATGCTCTTGCCGGCCAGCCAACTAAGTTCGGCGCATGGAGCCGGCCCTCCGTCCGTCATGACGGAGGGAGGCCCGCTTCGATGCTGCGCCTTGGACTGGGGGAGAGTGAGATGTCGTCCGATAGCGCTGCGCCTAAAACCGTGATGCAGCGCTTTCTCGACGGTGTCGAAAAAGTCGGCAACATGGTGCCGCATCCCGTCGTCATCTTCCTGATCCTGATCGCCATCGTGATCGTGCTTTCGGCCGTGCTCAGCCTGGCGGGCGCGTCCGTCACCTTCGAGCGCATCAACGCCGACACCCACGCCGTCGAGACGGCGACCACGGCCATCCGCAGCCTTCTCAACGTCGAAGGCATCCGCTTCATCTATGCGTCGCTTATCCCCAATTTCATGAGCTTCACGGCCGTCGGCCTGATGATCGTGGCGATGATCGGGGCCGGCGTGGCGGAGGAATCGGGGCTGGTCACGGCGCTGATCCGCAAGCTCGTGATCGTCTCT
>JBKBRD010000526.1:0-2260 GCA_046292405.1 Allobosea sp.
AAGGCGCGGGTGCGGCCGTCGGCATATTGCACCCGGCGCAGGATCAGATCGCCATCGGTGTCGATGTCCTGCGCCTGCGCCAGGCGGCGCGCCGGGTGATCGAGCGCGAGGTCGAACACGGCGCCGACCTGGCCCTGGTTCTCGCCATGGCGCACCAGACCGCCATCGCCGCGGCCGCCCAGCGCCAGCGCAAAAGCGTCGAGCACGATCGATTTGCCGGCGCCGGTCTCGCCGGTCATCACGCTCAGGCCTTCGCCGAAGCTCAGGTCGAGCCTGTCGATCAGGACGATGTCGCGGATGGAGAGTTGCGCCAGCATGGCGCTCAGCGCAGGCTCAAGAGGCAGGGCATGCGCAGCAAACCCTCACACGACGCCTCAGAACGGATTGACGACGCCGGCGACCACGCGGGTGAAGCCCTGGAAGGCGCGGCTGATATAGGAGCCGCGATCCTCGCGCGGAGCGAGCCCGCCGCTCTCCAGCAGCACATAGGCGTCCTTGTACCAGCGGCTGTCGGGGAAATTATGCCCCAGCACGGCCGCCGCGGTCTGCGCCTCGTTGGTGATGCCGAGCGCCATATAGGCTTCGGTCAGGCGCATCAGCGCCTCCTCGACATGGCGGGTGGTCTGGTACTTGGTGATCACGTCGCGGAAACGGTTGACCGCCCCGGTGTAATTGCGCTGCTGCAGGTAGTAGCGCCCGACATTCATCTCCTTGCCGGCGAGCTGATCGCGCGCAACCAGGATCTTCTCCTTGGCGTCGACCACATATTCCGACCTCGGATACTTCACCACCAGCTCTTCCATCGTCTTGATGGCGAGTTCGGTGCGCTCCTGGTCGCGCGTCGCGTCCGGGATTTGATTGAAGTAGGACATGCCCATGATGTACTGGGCGTAGGCGGCGTCGGGGCTGCCCGGGTTCTGCGCGATGAAGCGCTTGGAAGCGGTGATCGCCTCTTCCCACTTGCTCGCCTCGTAATTCGCATAGGCCGTGAGGATCAGGCCCTTTTTCGCATAGGGCGAAAACGGCGCGTTCTTGTCGATCTCGCCGAACTTCTTGGCGGCGCCTTCGCTGTCGCCGTTCTGGATGCGCGCCAGACCCTCGTTGTACAGCCTGTCCGCAGGCACCTCGGCCACGACCTCGGGCTTGTAGACCTCCGGCCGGTCGAACGGGTTGATCGAGGACAGCGTGTCGCAGCCGCCCAGCAGCAGGGCGATGCCGGCGAGCGCCGCGCCCTTGCGGAGCGCAACGGTGCGATCGGTGTTCAGGAAATTCAGCCGCATGACGCTCACGTAGCCCGTCCTCTTTGGTCCATTCCCACGCGGTGGGGTGCCATGCCATAGCGCAGACGCCAGCCGCGCGCCACCACCGAAGCTGCCAAAACCGCTGTCATCCGCAGAGCCAGGGACGCAGCCCGCGCCCGGATGCCGTCGGCCCGCGGCGCCCTCGCGCAAGCTTGCACCGCTATCTGTGATCGAAAGCGGGCGATTGGATGGCGCGGCAGGACAAGCCGGCTCAGTGGACGTCCGGAGCGAAAGCGGCCGGGGCGGCGGCGGCCATCTGCATCGCGCGCGGGGCCGAGGCGTAGACCGGCGTCGACTCGACGATGGCGTAATTCGCGCGGTCGGCGAACAGCGCCTCCAGAATGCGGACGTTCAGCCGATGACCGCCGCAATAGGAGCGGAACTCGCCCTGGATCGGGTGGCCGCCGAGCGCCAGATCGCCGATGGCGTCCAGCACCTTGTGCCGGACGAACTCGTCGCTGTAGCGCAGCCCTTCCGGGTTGATGACCTTGTCCTCGCCGATGGCGACGGTGTTGTCGAGCGAGGCGCCGAGCGCGAAGCCGGCCTTCCAGAGCTGCTCGACATCGCGCATGAACCCGAAGGTGCGGGCGCGGGAAATTTCGCGGGCATAGGCGGCGGGGTCGAGATCGAAGACCTTGCGCTGGCGACCGATCACGGTGGCGTCGAAATCGATCTCGACATCGAGGCGAAAGCCCTTCTCGGCCGGGAGAAGCTCGGCGAAGGCGCGGCCGTTCTCGACGCGCACGGGCTGAAGGATTTTGAGATGGCGGCGGCCGGCCTGCAGCGTCGAGAGGCCGACGGCCAGAATCGCATCGACGAACTCGCGGGCGCTGCCGTCCATGATCGGCATTTCCGGACCGTCGATCTCGACCAGAACATTGTCGAGGCCGAGGCCGGCGCAGGCGGACATCAGATGCTCGATCGTCGCGACCGAGGCGGAGGCGCCGTCGCCGATGACG
>JBKBRD010000527.1:0-2257 GCA_046292405.1 Allobosea sp.
GACGATCGCGACGACGAGCAGGAGCTGGTCTGCGTCCAGGCGCTTGCGCAGCGTCGGCAAAAACAGCGCGCCGCCGATCGCGCCGGCGCCGACGCAGCCGAGCATGACGCCATAGAAGCGCGCATCGCCGCCGAGCAGGTTGCGCCCGACCAGAGGCAGCAGCGCCCAGACCGCGCTGGCGCAGGCGAAGAATACCGCCGTGCGCAACAGCACGACATGCAACTCCCGGCTCGCCCGTGTGTAGCGCAGCCCGGCACGGAAGGCCCCGGCGAAGCGCTCCGACAGGGCGTCGTCGGCGCCCTTGGCGCGCTGCCACCAGATCAGCGCGGCGATGACGAAAACATAGCTGAGGACGTCGGCGCCATAGGTCACGGCGGCGCCGAACGCCGCCAGCAGCAAGCCACCTGCCGCAGGGCCGATCGAACGCGCGATGTTGATGCCGAGCGAATTCAGCGCCACGGCGTTCTTGACATCGGATCGCGGCACCAGCTCCGGCACGATCGCCTGCCAGGTCGGCCCCATCAGCGCCGCACCGATGCCGCCGACGAAGGTCAGCGCGACGATGGAGCTGACGGTCAGAAGGCCGAGTTGCGACAGCGTCATCAGGCTGATGCTGACCATCGCCAGCAAGAGCTGAACGGCGATCAGGAATTTCCGGCGGTCGAGGATGTCAGAGAGCACGCCGGCCGGGATCGCCAGCAGGAAGATCGGCAGCGTGCCGGCGGCCTGAACCAGCGAAACGGCGGCAGGCGAGGCCGAGAGGTCCGTCACCAGCCATGAGCTGGCGACATCGCGCATGAAGCTGCCCGTGTTGCCGAGTACGGTCGCTGCCCAGAGCACGGCGAAGACCGGCTGTTTCAGCGGCGAGAAGGCGCCGGCTTCTCTGGTGGCGGGCTTGGGGGCGCCATCGCTCACGGCTGCTGATCCGATGGACCCACGCGCTCGCGCAGATCATGCCAGGCGACGAGCAGGAAGCCGCCGAAGAGGCCGAGATGCTCGAAGAAGGCATTCGAGGCCATGAAGCGGACGGGCGGAGCCATCTCCCAGATGCGCAGCGCCACGAAGGTCGCCATCAGCGTGAAGGCCGCCAGAGCCAGCGCGCCGAGCCAGCGGTCGATGCTGGTCAGGATCATGGCCAAGACGACGAGTTCCAGCGCGATCACGGCGATGGCGAAGGGGCGCTCCGGTGAAAGGCCGAAATGCTGCATTTCGGCGATGGCGCCTGGAAAATCGGTCGTCTTGTTGAAGCCACCCTGCAAATAGGCCGCGCATAAGCTCAGCAACCCGATCCAACGGGTCGCCGCGGTGGCGAAACGGGCCGCGATGCGTGTCGGGGCGGAGGCATCCTTCGCCATGATCAGAACGCCCAACAGGAGCAGCCGAGCGCACCCCAGAAGGCGGCCTCGTCGCGGGCTGGAGCTTGCGAACCCAGCGCGGCTTCATGGCCGTGGCCGTGGACACCGCAGGCGCTGTCGCAGCCGCAACTCGCCATCAGCGCATATTTGCGGTCGTCTTTGACCGACGCACGCTGCTGATAGCCGCCGAAGCTCCGCACCGGGGACCAGTCAGGCATGGCCGGGGGCAGAGGCGGGCTCAACGGCGCGAAATCGCCCGCGCCGAACACCACCTTGCCGCCGAGCAGGGTCAGCACGCTCTCGATGTCCTGGATCTCGTCCTCGGGGATGGTCATGTAGTCGCGGTCGAGTACGACGAGGTCGGCGAGCTGCCCGGTCCTGAGCTGCCCTTTCTTGCCCTCCTCGGTCGAAAACCAGGTGTTGGCTTCCGTCCAAAGGCGCAGCGCGCTTTCCCGGTCTGGCAAATTGCGCTGCGGATAGAGCTTGAGGCCGCCCAGCGTCCGGCCCGTGATGAGCCAGGCGAGCGAGACCCAAGGGTTGTAGCTGGCAACCCGGGTCGCATCGGTGCCGGCGCCGACCTTGACGCCGGCCTCCAGCATGCGGGCGATCGGGGGGCTGCGCTCGGCCGCCTTGGCGCCATAGCGCTCGACGAAATCCTCACCCTGGAACGCCATGCGATGCTGCACGGCGATGCCGCCGCCCAGCGCCGCGACGCGGTCGATGTTGCGGTCGCTGATCGTCTCGCAATGGTCGAAGAACCAGTGCAGGCCTTCGAGCGGGCTATCGCGATTGACCTTTTCGAAGACGTCGAGCGCGCGCGTGATCGTCTCGTCATATGTCGCGTGCAGCCGCCAAGGCCAGCGCTGCTCGGCGAGCAGACGGACCACGGCTTCGAGCTCGGC
>JBKBRD010000528.1:0-2243 GCA_046292405.1 Allobosea sp.
TAGGTGGCGTAGCGGCCGAAGAGTTGGCGCAGGCGCTCATCGCCGAAGCGCCGCCCCAGCGCCTCCCAGAGCGTACCGAAGGGGCTCGCTTGCAACAGCGGGCGCAGGCCCGCATGCCAGGCGAGACCGAGCGGCCCCGGCCGCTCGCGCGTCATGAAACTGTCCTTCAGCGCGTCGTGGACGGCGCGCGACTGCTGGCAGAAGGCGAGATAATTCTGCGCCTCGCGCGGCCCGGCGAAGGCGCCGATCGCATCGGCGGATTGCGCGCGATCGGCGAAGAGGTCGAGCTGCTCGCTCTCGCTCCAGGCGTGGCGGGCGAGAATGCCGGCCTTGGTCAGGCGCAGATGCGAGTCGAGGCTTTCGCCGACGCTGGCGAAGATCCGGTCGAACACCCAGCGCATCGTCATCACCGTCGGCCCGGCGTCGAAAGCGCGACCGCCGACCACGACCTCGCGCATCTTGCCGCCGGGCGTCGGCTGGGCCTCGAGCAGCGTCACGTCGCGGCCCTGCGCGGCCAGCAGCAGCGCCGCCACCAGCCCGCCGATGCCGGCCCCGATCACGACGATGCGCTTCTGATCCAATCCGTCCTCGCCTCCGGCGTCGATTGACAAGCCGTCATGAACTGTCCAGATTACTTTACACATAGAATGACAGTTGCAATCAACATCATTCACAGGGAGAGGGCGATGGACGCAGGCTCACGCATCGAACAGGTCCTCGACCTCGCCTTGGCGTCCTCGCTGAGGCAGCAATGCCCGCCGCTTCTTGCGCAGGCGATGCGCTATGCCGTTTTCCCCGGCGGGGCGCGGATCAGGCCGCGGCTGACGCTCGCCGTCGCCATGGCCTGCGGCGACAGCCAGCCCGCCACCGCCAATGCCGCCGCGGCGGCGATCGAGTTCCTGCACTGCGCCTCGCTCGTCCATGACGACCTGCCCTGTTTCGACGATGCCGATCTGCGGCGCGGCAAGGCCTCCGTCCACAAGGCCTATGGCGAGCCGCTGGCCGTGCTGGCCGGCGATGCGCTGATCGTGCTCGCCTTCGAGACGCTGGCCGAGACTGCTGCGCTGCAGCCGCAGCGGCTGGCGGCGCTGGTCAGGGTGGTCGGCGCCGCCGTCGGCAGTCGCGGCGGCATCGTCGCCGGGCAGGCCTGGGAATCCGAGAGCGAGATCGACTGCAGCCTCTATCACCAGGCCAAGACCGGCGCGCTTTTTGCCGGCGCGACCATGGCCGGCGCCGCCGCCGCCGGCGTCGCGCATCACGACTGGCGCTGGCTCGGCGAGAAGCTGGGCGAAGCCTTCCAGATCGCCGACGATATCCGCGACGTGGCGGCGACGCCTGAGGAGCTGGGCAAGCCCTGCGGCCAGGATGCGGCGCATCTGCGCCCCAACTACGCGCTCGCCCATGGGCTCGGCCCCGCCATCCGCCATCTCGACGAACTCGTGCTGGAGGCGATCGCATCGATCCCGCCCTGTCCGGGCCGGGTCGAGCTGGGCACGCTGATCGGCCTGACCGCCCGCAGCTTCCTGCCGGAAGGGTTGGCGCGCCGCGCCGCATGATGCGCGACCGCTTCGCCGCCTGGCGGAACAGGCTGGTCGCCAGCCCGGCCTTCCAACGCTTTGCCGCGGGCTTTCCGCTAACGCGCCCGATCGCGGAGCGCCAGTCCCAGGCCCTGTTCGATCTCTGCGCCGGCTTCGTCTACGCGCAGATCCTCGCGGCCTGCGTTGAGCTTGATCTTTTCCGCATGCTCGCGGACGGGCCGCTCGCCCTTGCCGAGATCGCGCGACGCTCCCGTCTGCCGGAGCCGGCGGCCGAGCGGCTGCTGAAGGGCGCGGTCGCCCTGAAGCTGATCGAGGCCCGCAGCGCCGGACGCTACGGCCTCGCCATGCTCGGCGCCGCGATGCTCGGCAATCCCGGCGTCGCGCGCATGATCGCGCATCATCATCTGCTCTATCGGGATCTGGCCGATCCGCTCGCGCTGCTGCGTGGGGAGGCCGAGCCGACGCGGCTCTCGCGTTTCTGGGCCTATGCCGCCGCCAGCGACCCCGCCAGCGCGCCCGAGGGCGAGGTCGCCGCCTACAGCGCCCTGATGGCGGGCTCCCAGCACTTCGTCGCCGACGATATCGTCGCGGCCTATGATTTCCGCCGCCACCGCAGCGCGCTCGACATTGGCGGCGGCGAAGGCGCCTTCCTGGCCGCCGTCGCGCGCCAGGCTCCCGATCTCACTCTCACCGTCTTCGACCTGC
>JBKBRD010000529.1:0-2239 GCA_046292405.1 Allobosea sp.
AGCCGGGCTCTGGTCGCTGCCCTCGGCGGTCGCCTTCACGCTGTGCTCCTTCGCCACGCCGGCGCTCGCCGCCCGCATCCCCACGGCGCGGCTCGTGGCCGGCGGCATGGTCGTGGCCGCGCTGGGTTTTGTCTGGCTCGCGCGCGCCGACGATCTCGTCGAGATCGTCGCGGCCTCCATCGTCTTCTCGGTCGGCTTCACCCCGGTGATCGCTTTGACCACCGGGCTCGTCGTCGGCTCGGCCCCTCCCGAGCGCACAGGTGCGGCCTCGGCCATGTCGGAGACCAGCGCGGAACTGGGAGGGGCGCTCGGCGTGGCGCTGCTCGGCAGCCTCGGGGCCGCGATCTACCGCAGCCGCATGAGCGACGTCGCCATGCCCGGTCTCGGCGAAGACGCGCTGGCTGCGGCGCGCGCAACTCTGGGCGGGGCGCTGGCGGGCGCCGAGACGATGGCGCCGGAGCAGGCGAGCGCCTTCCTCGCCACGGCCAGAGCCGCCTTCATGACCGGCTTCCACGCAGCCGCCGGCTTGTCGGTCGTCGCCATGCTGTTTTGCGCCGCGCTGGCGTTGACGGTGCTGCGCGGGACGAAAGCCGGCGCGCACTGACTGTCCTAGAGCGGCCGATCTGACTAAAATCAGATCGGCCGCTCTATCTCATTGTTTTGTCGCAGCATCTGATCCATCAACGGGTATCCACTTGATGGGATGATGCTCTAGATCGTCGGATCGGGCTCGATCGCGATCAGAACCGCGCCCGCCGCCACGGTTTCGCCCGGCTTCGCGCCCAGCCGCGTCACCGTGCCGGCGGCGGGGCTCTTCAGCTCCATGAACAGCTTCATCGATTCCAGCACCGCGACCACCTGGCCGGCGGCGACTCGCTCGCCGAGGCCGACATGCAGCGCCGCCAGCGTGCCCGGCATGGCGGCGCGCACCGCGTCGCCCGCCTCCGCCGTGCCCGTGCGCGCCGCCGCATCCCGCTCGACGGCGAGCGAGATCGCGACCCGCCCCTCGAACCCGCCATGGCTGAGAAACAGACCCTCTGCATCGATCGCGGCATGGGCCTGCGCGCGCTGTCCGCCGACGAACACCGACCATTGGCCCGGGCCGCTTTCGCGAACCACGACATCGGTGGCGGCGCCCTCGCCGATCACGCGCAGGAAACCGGGATGGGTTTCGACGCGGACCAGCGCCGGCGCCTCCGCGACCGTCAGCGACAGATGCGCGCTGGCGACTCGACCAGCCGGGGCGAGCAGCCGAAAACCGGCGAGGCTGCGCCAGGGACCGCTCTCGGCGCCGTCCTGCCGGCAGGTGAGCCATAGGGCTGCCGCGACGGCATTGCGGCGCGCCGCATCGACGGGCTGCGCCGCCCAGCCCTCCGGCCAAGTCTCGCGGATGAACAAGGTCGTCGCCTCGCCGCGCGCGAAGGCCGGCTGGCGCAGGGCGTCGGCCAGGAAGGGCCGCACCGTGCCGGCCCCCAGCACGACCATGCGGTCGAGCCCATCGGCCAGCTTGCGGACCGCGCCGGCGCGATCGGGCGCATGCGCGATCAGCTTGGCCAGCAGCGAATCGTAATGCGTCGAAATCTCCGATCCGGTCGCGACGCCGCTGTCGACGCGCAGCCCGTCGGGCTCGCGCCATAGCCTGATCGTGCCGATATCGGGCCGGAAGCCTTCATCCGCCCGCTCGGCGGTGATGCGCGCCTCGATTGCATGGCCGTTGCAGGGGATCTCGTCCTGGGCGAGCGGCAGCGGCTCGCCGGCCGCGATGCGGATCTGCCATTCGACCAGATCGAGCCCGGTGATCGCCTCCGTCACCGGATGCTCGACCTGCAGCCGGGTGTTCATCTCCAGGAAGAACACCTCCTGCGTGCCGGCATCGACGAGAAACTCGACCGTGCCGAGATTGTCGTAGCCGATCGCGCGCGACAGGCGCAGCGCGTAATCATGCAGCGCCGTCCGCGCCGCGTCGGACAGGTTGGGCGCGGGCGCTTCCTCGAGCAGTTTCTGGTTGGCCCGCTGCACCGAACAGTCGCGCTCGTGCAGATGCACGATCTGGCCGTGCCGGTCGCCGGCGATCTGCACTTCGACATGGCGCGGCCGGGTCACGAATTTCTCGATCAGCAGCCGGCCATCGCCGAAGGCGGCCTGCGCCTCGCGCGCGGCCGCAGCGATCGCGCCGTCGAGCTCGTCTTCGCGCTCGACCTTGCGGATGCCCTGGCCGCCGCCGCCGGCAGAGGCCTTG
>JBKBRD010000530.1:0-2227 GCA_046292405.1 Allobosea sp.
GACCTTGCCCCCGGCAAGTGGCTGCTGCGGATCGAGGCGGTGGCCCGCGACGGCACCGCCTTTCGCCAGCAGCGCCAGCTGTTCGTGAAGGGCTGAGCCGATGACCCTCGCCGCCGACCCGCAGGAACATGTCCAGGTCTCGGCCTGCCCGGCCTGCGTCGCCGCGCCTTCGGCCGAGGCGATCGCCCGCGCCGCCGCCGGCCTCGGCCAGCCGGATCGCCATCATCTGCCCGGCATAGTTCCATTCATACACGGCCGAGGCGAGGTCCAATCCCTCATAGCATTGCAGCCGGATCAGCTTGCGGCCCAGCGCGGCCGACAGCACCTTGGCGATCTCGGTCTTGCCGGTGCCGGCCTCGCCCTCCAGCAGCAGGGGACGCTTCATCCTGAGCGCCAGGAACAGCACCGTCGCCAGCGCGCGATCGGCGACATAGCCCTGGCCCTGCAGCAGGCTGAGCGTGGCGTCGATGGAGGATGGGAGGGAGACGGTCCGGCTATCGCTCATGTCAAATCCTGGCGCGCGAGTTTGTCATGACCGCGCCGCAGTGGTCAGTCTGTCATGACGCGCCTGTGCACCACAACAAGAGAAGGAAACGACACATGACCGACGCTGACGCCCTCGCCGCCTTCGCCGATCTCCTGAAACGCGGCGAGCACAAGCAGGCCGCAGAACGCTTCAACGCCGCCGACATCGTCAGCATCGAGGCGATGGAGGGGCCGATGGCCCGCGCCGAAGGTCGCGACGCCGTCAAGGCTAAGAGCTACTGGTGGTACGCCGCGCACGAGTTGCATTCCAGCAGCGCCGACGGGCCCTATGCGAATGGCAACCAGTTCATTATGCGCTTCGAGATGGACGTCACCGTCAAGGAGACCGGCCAGCGCATGCAGATGGCTGAGGCCGGTCTCTATACCATGCGCGATGGCCAGATCGTCGAGGAGCGCTTCTTCTACTGAGCCGCCGCCCCCGCGCTCACTTCCCGGTGGCGCGGGCCACGGCCTCCTTGGCCATCACGCCGATCAGATGCGCCCGGTATTCGGCGTCGGCATGCATGTCGCTGTTGATGCCCTCGGCCGAGGCCTTCAGCCCGTCGAGCGATTTCGGCGCGAAGCGGGTGCGCAGCGCCGCCTCGCCCTCGGCCCAGCGGAAGACGCCGCCCTCGCCCGCGCCGGTCACCGCGACGCGCACCTCCGGCCCGCGCTTGGCGACGAAGACGCCGACCAGCGCATAGCGCGAGGCCGGGTTGCGGAACTTGGCGTAGGCCGCCCGCGAAGGAACGGGGAAGACGATGCGGGTGATGATCTCGCCCTCTTCCAGCGCCGTCTCGTAGAGGCCGGTGAAGAACGCGTCGGCCGCGATCTTGCGGGCATTGGTGACGATGGTCGCGCCCAGCGCCAGGCAGGCGGCGGGATAATCGGCGGCGGGGTCGTTATTGGCGACCGAACCGCCGATCGTGCCGCGATGGCGCACATGCGGGTCGCCGATATGCGAGGCGAGCCAGGCGAGGCCGGGAATGGCCTCCTGGACATCCGGCGAGGCGGCGACTTCGGCATGCGTCGCCATCGCGCCGATGACGATGGTGCGGCCCTTGCGGGCGATGCCCTTGAGCTCGGCGCAGGCGCCGAGATCGACCAGATGCGCCGGCGAGGCCAGCCGCTGCTTCATCGTCGGCAGCAGCGTATGCCCGCCGGCCAGCAGCTTGGCGTCCTCCTTCTTGACGAGGAGCCCGGCGGCCTGACGGGCCGTGGCTGGGCGGTGGTAGTTGAAGGCGTACATGTTGTGGATCCTTCCAAAACGTCGCTGGCGAAGGGCGAGTAGCGAGCAGCGAATGGAAACCACTCGCCATTCGCCATTCGCTCCTCGCGGCAATTACTCGGCTGCCATTCTCTTGATGCTCTTCTGCGCCGCCCGCCACACCGCCTGCGGCGTCGCCGGCATGGCGATGTCCTCATGGCCGAGCGCGTCGGTGATGGCGTTGATCACGGCCGGCGGGGCGGCGATGGCGCCGGCCTCGCCGCAACCCTTGATGCCCAGCGGGTTGGACGGGCACGGCGTCACCGTCATGCCGACGTCGAAGGAGGGCAGATCGTCGGCGCGCGGCATGCAGTAATCCATGAAGCTCGCCGTCACCAGCTGCCCGTCGCTGTTGTACTTCGCCCCTTCGAGCAGCGCCTGGCCCACGCCCTGAGCGATGCCGCCATGGACCTGACCCTCGACGATCATCGGGTT
>JBKBRD010000531.1:0-2219 GCA_046292405.1 Allobosea sp.
GATCAGATCGCGGATCTCGTCGCCGGTCAGCGTCTCGAACTCGAGCAGCGCCTCGGCCACGTCGACGAACTGGTCGTGATATTTGGTGATGATCTCCTTGGCGTCGAGATAGCCCTGGTGGACCAGCTTGCGCACCTCGCTGTCGATCTTCTGCGCCGTGGCCTCGGAGAGGTTCTGGGTGCGCCCCATCGACATGCCCAGGAACACCTCTTCCTGATTGTCGCCATAGGCGACGAGACCGAGCTCGTCGGAATAACCCATCTGGGTGACCATGGCCTTGGCCATCTTGGTCGCCTGCTGGATGTCGCCGGTGGCGCCCGAGGTGATGTTCTCCTTGCCGAAGGTCAGCTCCTCCGCCACGCGCCCGCCCATGGCGACCGCGAGCTGGGAGGTGAACTCCTTGAACTTCATCGAGTAGCGATCGCCCTCGGGCAGGAACTTGACCATGCCGAGCGCACGGCCGCGCGGGATGATCGTCGCCTTGTGGACGGGGATGCCGGCCGGGACATAGAGCCCGACGATGGCGTGGCCGGCTTCGTGATAGGCGGTCAGCTTCTTCTCTTCCTCGGACATCGCCATGGATTTGCGCTCGGCGCCCATCATGACCTTGTCCTTGGCGTCCTCGAACTCGGCATGGGTGACCATGCGCTTGCCGCGCCGCGCCGCCAGCAGCGCCGCCTCGTTGACGAGATTCATCAAGTCGGCGCCGGAGAAGCCGGGCGTGCCACGGGCGAGGATCTTGAGATCGACGTCGGGCGCCATCGGCACCTTGCGGACATGGACGCGCAGGATCTTCTCGCGGCCTGCGACATCGGGGTTCGGCACCACGATCTGGCGGTCGAACCGGCCCGGACGCAGCAGGGCGGGGTCGAGCACGTCGGGCCGGTTGGTGGCGGCGATGATGATCACGCCCTCATTGGCCTCGAACCCGTCCATCTCGACCAGAAGCTGGTTCAGCGTCTGCTCGCGCTCGTCATTGCCGCCGCCGAGACCGGCGCCGCGATGGCGGCCGACGGCGTCGATTTCGTCGATGAAGATGATGCAGGGCGCGTTCTTCTTGGCCTGCTCGAACATGTCGCGCACGCGGCTGGCGCCGACGCCGACGAACATTTCGACGAAGTCCGAGCCCGAGATGGTGAAGAACGGCACGTTGGCCTCGCCCGCGACGGCGCGCGCCGTCAGGGTCTTGCCGGTGCCGGGAGGGCCGACCAGCAGCACGCCGCGCGGAATGCGCCCGCCCAGCCGCTGGAATTTCTGCGGATCGCGCAGGAACTCGACGATCTCCTGCAGATCTTCCTTCGCCTCGTCGATGCCCGCGACATCCTCGAAGGTGACGCGGCCATGCGCTTCCGTCAGCAGCTTGGCCTTGGACTTGCCGAAGCCCATCGCCCGGCCGGCGCCGTTCTGCATCTGGCGGGACATGAAGATCCACAGGCCGATGAAGATGACGAAAGGCAGCGAGTTCACCAGCAGCGCCATGAACCAGGGCGTACCCTCGGACGGCGCGCGGGCAGAGACCTGCACGCCTTTCTGCGCCAGCGTCTTGAGCAGGGCCGGATCGCCATAGGGCGCGTAGGTCACGAAGCTGCGACCATCCGAGAAGGTTCCGGAAATCTCCTGCCCGGCCACGATGACATTGGCGATGCGCCCCGCCTCGGACTCGTTGATCAGCTGGCTGTAGGGGATCTCATTGGTGCTGGCGCGCTGGTTCGGGCTTTGGAACAGCGTGACGAGCGCCAGCACCAGCAGGAAAATAACCACCCAAAGGGCGAAATTTCGGAAGTTCGGATTCATCATCTGTCCGATCAGGCCACCCGGAAAATCCGGTCTGGGCCAAGTTTGCACGGGCTAATCTAAGTGCGACGCAGGCCGTTGCCAAGGGAAAGCGCCAACAGGCCGAGCCCCTAGGATGTCGCAGGGTGAACGCCGCGCTTGCGGGGACCCTCGCGATGCAGCCGCAGCCTGCCAGAACGGTCGAGCGAAATCACGCAACCAGCGAGTGTACGGGTCAACGCAGCGCGCTCTCCGGCCGCCGCGCGCAAGGCGTCGTGGCACTGTTCCAGACGGTCGAGCCGGGGCGGCGTCGGCTCGTCCGCGACCGCGGCGACGAGACGGCCCAGCATACGCAGGGAGATCTCCTCGGGCGCAGCGAACAGCTCGCGCGCGTCCACGCCATCCTCTCCCCCATCGCGGGACAGGCTGGTCGCGAGCGCGTCGAG
>JBKBRD010000532.1:0-2212 GCA_046292405.1 Allobosea sp.
ATCCGGCCATCGCCCCACCGCAACCAGGTGAAGGTCGTAGTATAGCCGCCGGGGTAGTATTCGGTGGTCTCCTGCCAGCCTTGGGCCCTGGCATCCTGGTTCGCCAAGGCAACCGAGAGAGCCAGTGCGCAGACGCCGCTCCCGAGCAAGGCACGAATCTGGAAAAGCCTTGGGGCTGCGCCGCCCATGTCTGATTTCGAAACAGTCTGTGCCATCCTGATGCTCCCATAGTTGACCTATGGGAATATCCGCAACCTTTGGGCCAGAGGGGCGATGGCAGGCTGTGGCTGGTGGCGAAACCGGTCGACGCTGAGTCCCCGTCCGCAGGCGATGGCGCAGCCCCGCTTCCTGACGGCGGATGAGCCGGCAAAGCAGAAACCCTGATGAAACGGCCCCAAACGACAAACCCGCCCCAACGCAAGCTGGGGCGGGCTTGAACTGATTGCCTTGCCGCTCAGAGCTGAGCGAGCAGCGCCTCGGCGCCGGAGACATCGGCCTTGCCCGGCGCGTCCTCGACGTTGAGCGCGGTGACGACGCCATCGTCCACGATCATCGAATAGCGCTGCGAACGGGTGCCCATGCCAAAGCCCGAGCCATCCATCGACAGGCCGATTTCCTTGGCGAAATCGGCGTTGCCGTCCGAGAGGAACTCGATCGCGCCGGCGGCCCCGGTCGACTTCGCCCAGGCGTCCATCACGAAGACGTCGTTGGCGCTGGTGACCATGATCGCGTCGACGCCCTTGCCCTTGATCTCGGCCGCCTTGGCGAGAAAACCGGGCAGATGGTTCTTGTGGCAGGTCGGCGTGAACGCGCCGGGAACGGCGAACAGCACGACCTTCTTGCCCTTGAACAGGTCGTCCGTCGTTTTCGCGGCGGGACCGTCGGCGGTCATCACCCGGAACGTCGCCTGCGGAAGCTTGTCACCCACCTTGATGGTCATCGCACCTGTCTCCGTAAAACCTGCGGCGATTGCCGCAGCAGAGGAATTAGGGCTTGCCGGCGGGGATGTCGAGTTCGAGCCGCGTCTCCACCGGCTGCGGCGCGCCGCGCAGGGTGACGATGAAGGGCAGGGGGCCGGCGGCGCCCTTGGGCCGATCCTTGATCCGCAATTGCGCCAGCATCGTACCGTCGGGCTGCGGGGTCAGCACCGGCTTGGCGAAGGACCACGGGCCTGGCCCCTCGACGAAGATGTCGTCGACCCTGCCGCCTTGCGGAACGCGCAGGGTGAAGCGCAGGCCGGGCTCGCTGATCGCCATGTCGATGCGGGCATCGAGCACGGCGAGGCCATCGCCCTGCGCGCCGAGCTTGACCGGCGCCGGCACCCGCGCCTCGAACATCTCGAGCCGCGGCGAGGTTACGGACGTCACGCCGGGCTCGAGCCACAGCCGCGCCTCGCCCTTGACCGGGATGCAGATCTTTTCACAGACCGCATAATCGAGCGCGAGCACCACCATGACCGGCTTCGACGGATCGGCCGGCTGGACCGAGACGGGAATCACCACCTCGCCGACATAGCCGATCGAATGGCCGGTCCCGTCGGCGAAGCGCTCCGGCGCCGGCCAGCGCACATCCAACCCGCCGACATTGACCGAGCCGCTCCAGTCGAACTGCGGCGGAGCGCCGTAATCGCCGGGGCTGCGCCAATAGGTCTTGTAGCCCGGCGCCATCACGATCTCGACGCCGATGCGCTGCTTGCCCGAGGCCGATGTGGCGCCGGCGATCAGGCGCAGCGATGAATGGTCGCCCTTGGACCAGGGCGACATGGCGGCCTGCTGCTGCGCCCAGGCAGCGCCGCTCGCCAGGGCCAAGGTCGTCGCCAGAAAGGCTGTAATCGCGTTCACGTTCAACATGTAAGCGTCGTCGCGGAAAATTGCGACTGGAGCATGGAGCGCGCCGACAACGATTGCGTGAAGCTGGCTGGGTCTGCGGATTTCTGTGAAGGGCCAGTTCACAGCCCGGCCAGTTGTGAATTATCATAGGCGCATGAAGATCGGCGCCTCCCCACGCATCAGCGGCCGCAGCTACCTCGACGGGCAGTGCCTGATCGCGATGCCGAACATGACCGACAGCCGCTTCAGCCGCAGCGTGATTTATGTCTGCGCCCATTCCGAGGATGGCGCGATGGGGATCGTCGTCAACAAGCCGGCCGGCGATACGCGCTTCCCCGATCTGCTGGTGCAGCTCGACGTCATCCCCTCCGACGAGCTGATCC
>JBKBRD010000533.1:0-2204 GCA_046292405.1 Allobosea sp.
AGAACCACCACAGCCCTCACCACCCACCTCGCCCCGCCCACAAGCCCTCATCCTGAGGAGGCCCGAAGGGCCGTCTCGAAGGATGCTCCAGGAGGCTCCCGAGCACGCACGACCATCCTTCGAGACGCCGTTGAAGCGGCTCCTCGCGAATGAGGGCTGGGGGGGTGATCTGCCTATGGAAAGAGTCGGCTCAGAGCCTGACGCCGCCGGTCGAGAAGGCGGTTTCGACCGGCTTCTGGAAGTAGTCGTTGAGCACCAGGCTCGCCCCGAACGCGGCGACGATGGCGATGGTGACGGCGACGACGAAGGCCTTCATGAGTGCATTCCCCCGAGCTTGACGCTGGCAAGTTCTTGATTGACGTTTTTGTTTGGACGAAATCTCGCCTGCCGCGAGAGATAGCGGGCGCGTCGGCGCATATCAAGCCGGCGGCAAAGTGGCGAATAGCCGCTCCGCTTCAGCCAGATCCTCGGGCTTGTTGGCGTTGAAGAAGGGGTCGACCGGCGCCGTCGGCCACTCCACCGCGACGATTCCATGGCGCGCTGTCCAGCGGTCGATCTTGCGCTCCTGCTCCAAAGTCAGCGCCCGGCGCAGATCCTCGCGCAGCGACACCGGCCAGAGCCCGATGACCGGGTGCGTCCAGCCGCCCGAAGCGGCGCAGGCGAGCGGCTGGTCGGCGCGGCTGCGGGCCTCCTGCAGGCGCACGACCAGGTCACGCGGAATGAAGGGCGTGTCGGCGGCGACGCTGACCATCCAGCCGAGATCTGGGCGATGCTGCGCCATCCAGTCCAGCCCCGCCAGGATGCCGGCCAGCGGGCCGGCGAAATCGGGCACGCTGTCGGCGACCACCGGCAGCCCGTAATCGCCGAAGCGCGCCGGGTCGCCATTGGCGTTGATCAGCAGCGCTTCGCATTGCGGCCGCAGCCGGGCGATGACATGGGCGAGGATGGTCTGGCCGGCGATGGTGCGCAGCGGCTTGTCGCCGCCGCCCATGCGCCGCGCCAGGCCGCCGGCCAGCAGCAGGCCGAGCGTCGGGACCATTGTCTCACTCATCGCGATCGGCCCCCTTGCGACGGCTCTTGCCGCCCTCCTCCTCGACCGTGTCGGGATCCTGGTCGAAGACGATGTTCTCTTCGCCGGCCAGCGCGACGAAGCGCTTGCCGCGGGCCCGGCCGATCAGCGTCAGCCCCGCCTTGCGGGCGAGCTCGACCCCCCATTCGGTGAAGCCGGAGCGCGAGACCAGCACGGGAATGCCCATGCGCACCGTCTTGATCACCATCTCCGAGGTCAGGCGGCCGGTGGTGTAGAAGATCATGCGGGCGGGATCGACCTTGTGCCGGAACATCCAGCCGGCGACCTTGTCGACGGCGTTGTGGCGGCCGACATCCTCCATATAGACCAGCGGCCGATCGCCCTCGCAGAGCACGCAGCCATGGATGGCGCCGGCTTCGAGATAGAGCGAGGGGGTGGTGTTGATCTTCTTCGTCAGCGCGTAGAGCCAGCTGGTGTGCAGCTTGGCCGCCGGCAACGCGATCTCGTCAATCGCCTCCATCAGATCGCCGAAGGCCGTGCCCTGGGCGCAGCCGGAGGTCAGCGTCTTCTTCTTGAGCTTTTCCTCGAAATTGGTGCGCTCCGGCGTGCGCACGACGACGACCTCGAGCTCCTCGTCGTAATCGACGGCGTCGACGACGTCGCCGCGCTTCAGCATGTTCTGGTTCAGCAGATAGCCGAGCGCGAGATAGTCCGGATGGTCGCCGATCGTCATCATCGTGACGATCTCCTGGGCGTTGAGATACAGCGTCAGCGCACGTTCGGTGACGACGCGCGTCTCGACCGGCGCTCCGGTCTGGTCGATGCCGGTGACGGTCGCGCCGAGACGCGGCGCGGCAGGGTCCGGCCGGACCAGATAGTCGTCGAGAAAGCTCATATCCTGCGCCATGGCGTGCTTATCGTCCTTCAGGCTGCGCGGGCCGGGCGGGCCAGCGCCCAGGCTTCGACAGCCGAACTCTCGGGCGCGAGCCCGGTCCAATCCTCGCCCGCGAACTCCCGCCAGGCGGGGAGCAGATCGCGCCTCACCGCCAGCAGCACGGGCAGCCCGGCCTCGAGCGCCGCCGCAACCTCCTGACGCAGCCCTTTGCCAAGCATTTCCTGCCGGCCAAACTTGTTGATCACCATCATCTCGACCGGCCGCCCCAGCCCGGCCCGG
>JBKBRD010000534.1:0-2197 GCA_046292405.1 Allobosea sp.
CACGCCGCATAATCCTCGGCTGCCGGCGGGCGCAGCGACAGGTTCTGCGTCCGGACCAGGGGCCGTTTGGGCGGGTCGCTTGCGAACCGAAACAGCGCCATCGCGATTCAGGCCCCGGCTCTGGCGCCATGCAGCAGCGCTTTGGCCGGCGGCAGACCCTGCAACGGGCCGACGGCGGCGATGGTCGGCTGGTGGCCGAGCAGCGAGCGGCCGGCCTCGCGCACCGCCTCGAGCGTCACCGCATCGAGCCGCGCCGCGAGCTCCTCGCGCGGGATGGCGCGGTTGAAGATCAGCACCTGTCGCGCCATCTGCTCCAGCTTGCCGCCGGGGCTTTCGAGCGAGGCGAGCAGGCCGACTTTCATCTGGGCGCGGGCCCGCGCCACTTCCGCTTCGGTCACGGTCTCCGCCGCGTCGCGCAGGCAGCCCAGCGCGACCTCGACCAGTTCCGCGACATCCTCGGGCGAGGTCCCGGCGCTGATGCCGAAGACGCCGCAATCCGAGAAGGGCCAGTGGAAAGCGTCGACCGCATAGGCCAGCCCGCGCTTCTCGCGCACCTCCTGGAACAGGCGGGAGGACAGGCCGCCGCCGAGCACGGAGGAGAAGATCTGCAGCGGGTAATGCGCGCCGGAGCTGAAGGGCTTTCCCGGAAAACCGAGGACGAGGTGGACCTGCTCCTCGTCGCTCTTGATGCGGGCTTCGCCGCCGCGGTATTCGCCGCCTTGCCGCGCCTGCGGCTCCGCCGGAATCTGGGGCAGGCCGCCCAGATGCGCCTGCGCCAGCGCGACCAGCTCTGCATGATCGACGGCGCCGGAGGCCGCGAGCACCATGTTGCCGGCGTGATAATGCCGCGCCAGATAGGTTCGGATGGCTTCGGGCGTGAAGCTCTTCACGGTCTTGGCGGTGCCCAGGATCGGCCGTCCCAGCGGCTGGGCGGGGAAGGCCGCCTCCAGGAAGCGATCGTAGACGAGGTCGTCGGGCGTATCCTGGACGGCGCTGATCTCCTGCAGGATCACCCCCTTCTCGCGCTTCAGCTCTTCGGGCGTCAGCGCCGGCGCCGTCAAGATATCGGCGAGGATATCGACGGCCAGAGGCAGGTCGCTGCCGAGCACGCGCGCCGTGTAGCAGGTGTATTCGACGCTGGTGGCGGCGTTGAGATCGCCGCCGACGCTTTCGATCTCTTCGGCGATCTGCAGCGCGTTGCGCCGCGCCGTGCCCTTGAAGGCCATATGCTCCAGCAGATGCGCGAGGCCGTGCTCGTGCGGAAGCTCGTCGCGGGCGCCGGCCCCGATCCAGATGCCGAGCGACACGGTGGCCGCATGCGGCATGTGCTGCGACACCACGCGCAGGCCCGAGGGCAATGTCGTCAGATCGACATCGGGATCGTGCCGGCCGGCGGCGCTGGCGGGAACGAGGATCTCGGCGGCCTCGGCCGGGCCGGTTGCGGTCATGTCCACGCTCATGCGGCTGCGCCTCGCACGGCGCGGGCATTGCTGCGGATGAAATCCTCGATCCGGCCCTGTTCGTTCGGCAGCAGGGTGAAGCGCTCCTTGCGCTCCATCAGATCGGCGAGATGCGCCGGCAAAGCCGGGCTGACGCCGCTCGCGGCCTTAACCGCCGCCGGGAACTTGGCGGGATGGGCGGTGCCGAGCACGATCATCGGCGTCGCCGGATCGCGCTCCAGACCGCGCCGCGCCGCGCCGACCCCGACCGCGGTGTGCGGATCGAGCAGATATTGCGCCTCGCGCCAGGTGGTCCCGATCTCGGCCGCCACGGCGGCCTCGTCGATCGCGGCTGCGTCGAACTCGCCGCGAATGCGCCCCAGCGGTTCGGCCGCGATCTCGAAGCGGCCGGACTGGTTGAGCGATTGCATCAGCCGGCGCACCGCCGCCCCGTCGCGCCCATGCGCCTCGAACAGCAGCCGCTCGAAATTGGAGGAGATCTGGATGTCCATCGACGGCGAGGTCGTGGCCGAGACGCCCTGCATCTCATAGATCCCGGTCTGCAGCGTGCGCACCAGGATGTCGTTGCTGTTGGTGCCGATCATCAGGCGATCGATCGGCAAACCCATGCGCTTGGCGACATAGCCGGCCAGCACATCGCCGAAATTGCCGGTCGGCACGGCGAAGGAGACTTTGCGCGCGGGCGCGCCGAGCGAGACTGCCGATGTGAAATAATACACCACCTGGGCTGCGATCCG
>JBKBRD010000535.1:0-2195 GCA_046292405.1 Allobosea sp.
GGAGGAGCAGCGCGAAGTGCTGATCATGGTCGGGGCCACCGGCCTGTCCTATGAGGAGACGGCCGAGATCTGCGGCGTCGCCATCGGCACGATCAAGAGCCGCGTCAACCGGGCGCGGACCAAGCTGGCCGAACTCCTGTCCATTGGCGGGGTCGACGATCTCGGGCCCGATCGCAAGAGCACGGCCGCCATGCAAAGAAGCGGCTCGGAAATCGTCGGCCTCTGATGAGGCTGGCGTCGTTCAGGACTGTTCGCGGCCGTCTTCTGGCGTTGTTGATCGGCATTGCGTTGCCGATCGCCTGCCTGACGGCGCTGACGGCCGTGACGACCTACCAAACCGTCACCTCCGGCATCGAAACGGCGCAGAAGCGCACCGGCGAGGATTTCGCAATCAGGACCAGCGTCTGGTACCGCGGCGTGATGCGCTCGCTCCTCGCCAGCGGCGCGACCCTGGCGCGCGAAGGCGCCGACGCCGAATCCTGCTCGGCCGGAGCCGCACGGGTGCTCGACCAGGTGCGCGGCTATCGCGCGCTCTACATCGTCGGCGGCGGCAGCCAGATCTGCACCGCCTCCTCCGACTCGACGGTGCAGCCCGCGGCGCTGGCTCAGGCAATGGCGGAATTGCGAAACCGGCCGTCCGTCGCGTTGTGGGAGGGGGCGCGGCTCAGTCACGCCCGCTACGACTCCGTCGCCATCGGCGGCCGCAGGCACCTCGCCGTCTACGCCCGCGACGACGACCCGAGCAAGCCGTTCCGCGAAGGCATCCTGCTGATCGAACCGGAACTGCTGCACCAGATCTTCAATTTCGGCGATGTCGAGAGCGGCCTGCAGGCGGCGCTGGTCAATGGCGAAGCCGGCGTCATCGTCGCCCGCGGCGCGAGCGGCGCCGATATGGCTTGGCTGCCGGCCCAGGAGAAGCTGCCCGCCGATACGCGGCGCTGGACGGCGCAGAGCCGCGGCGGCGAATCGCGCATCTACACCGCCCGGATGGTCGCCGACCCCGATCTCTATGTGATCGCGAGCTTCGACAAGACGCTGGACCGCGCCGCGCGAACCCAGTTCCTCGTGCTGCTGCTGGCCCCGCTGCTGACGCTGGTGCTGCTCTGCCTCGTCTATCTGCGCGCGATCGACCGGCACTGCATCCACTGGCTGCGCAATATCGAGGCGGCGGCGCGGGCGCGCACGACCTTGTCGACGGCGCGCGCCGTGGTGGCGCCCGACATGCCCTTCGACATTCGCAGCGTCGCCGAAGCCTTCAACACCATGGTGGACGAGCAGGAGGTGCGGCAGCGCAAGCTGCAGACTGCGCTCGACGACAATCGCTTTCTGGTTCGCGAGCTGCACCACCGGGTCAAGAACAGCTTGCAGGTGGTGCAGAGCTATATCGGCCTGACCAAGCGCGATTATCGCGGCGAGGCGCGCATGGCGCTGGCGGACGCGGAATGCCGCGTCCATGTGCTCTCGGCCGCCTATCGCTTCACCCTGGCCGATGGCGAGATGCAGCCGGTCCGCGTTGAGCTGTTCATCGAGGATGTCGCGACCATGATCGCGAATCTGCTCGATCCGCGCGATGGCTGGCTGAGCTGCTTCGTCGAGACCACGGCGGTGCTGCCCGTCGACCGCATCATCCCGCTCGGCTTCCTGATCGTCGACGTCGCGTCGCGGGCGCTGCGCAGCGCACCGGGGCTGACGTTGCGGCTGCAGGTGGTCGACCTCGATCCGCAGACGATCGAGATCGTCATCGAAGCCGACCGCGAGGTGGCGCATCAGCCGCCGCCCAAGCTGTTCGCAGGACTGCTGGCGCAGGTCGAGGCGGTGCTGAGCCGCGCCCCGCAGGGGCGGCTGCTCGGCGCCTGGCGCGTCCGTCACCGCGCCTGAGCGCTGGCGGCGGCGACGGCGCAGCGGGCTTGTCAGGCCGGCGGATCGATCGGCGCGATGGTGACGCCGACGCTCAGCCCGAGGAACGAGCCGGTCAACCCTGTGAAGCTGCCCTGGACGGGCGAGGCGTCCTCAGGGACGCGCGCCACCGCGACGCGCAGCAGCTGCCGGTCGGCGACGAGGTCGTTGGTCGGGTCGAACTCGACCCAACCATCGCCGGGGATGAAGACATCCGCCCAGGCATGGGTCAGCCCGACGCTGGAGACGAGGCCGCCAGCGTCAGGCGAGCGGTCATGAATGTAGCCGGTGACGAAACG
>JBKBRD010000536.1:0-2185 GCA_046292405.1 Allobosea sp.
GGACCATCCGGCGACGCGGCGAAACATGGCGCAGCTGCGCAAGGACGGCGTGATGGTCGTCGGCCCCAATGCCGGCGCCATGGCCGAGCGCGGCGAAAGCGGCGTCGGGCGCATGGCCGAGCCCAGCGAAATCCTGGCCGCGATCGAGCTGGCGCTGGCCGGCGAGGCGACTGCGGAGCCCCGCGCCATCGGCTTTCTCGGCCGTCTCGCCGATGGCGGGGACAAACCCCTGGCCGGCCGGCATGTGCTGGTGACGTCGGGCCCGACCCATGAACCGATCGATCCCGTGCGCTACATCGCCAATCGCTCGTCGGGCAAGCAGGGCCACGCCATCGCCGCGGCTGCGGCTGCGGCGGGCGCGCGGGTCACGCTGGTCTCCGGGCCGGTCACCGTGCCCGATCCAGAGGGCGTCACCACCATCCATGTCGAATCGGCGCGCGAGATGCTGGCGGCGGTGGAGCGGTCTCTGCCGGCCGAGATCGCCATCTTCGCCGCCGCCGTCGCCGATTGGCGCGTCGCCAACGCCGCTCCGGAAAAGCTGAAGAAGGGCGCAGCCGGGCAGCCCGCGCTCGCGCTGGTCGAGAACCCCGACATTCTGCGCAGCGTGGCGCTGCGCGAGACCGGCCGCCCGCCGCTTGTCGTCGGCGTCGCGGCGGAGACCGAGCCTGTCATCGCGCACGCCCGCGCCAAGCTCGCCCGCAAGGGCTGCGACCTGATCGTCGCCAACGATGTCGGCGGCACGGGGGTGATGGGGGGAGACGCCAACACCGTGCATCTCGTCTCGACCGAGGGCGTCGAGACCTGGCCGACCTTGCCGAAGGAGGCGGTGGCGCAACGGCTCGTCGCCCATCTCGCAGGGCTGGCGGGGCCTGCGACGTGAGCCTTGTGATCGCGGTTCGCAGGCTGCCGCATGGGGCCGACCTGCCACTGCCGGCCTATGAGACGGATGGCGCGGCCGGGCTCGACCTGCGCGCCGCGCTGGGCGCGGGCCAGAGCCTGACGCTGGCCCCTTCCTCGCATGGCCTGGTGCCAACCGGTCTCGTGCTGCAGCTGCCCAGGGGGTTCGAGGGCCAGGTCCGCCCGCGCTCGGGCCTAGCCGCCAGGCATGGCGTCACCGTGCTCAACGCGCCCGGCACCGTCGACAGCGACTATCGCGGCGAGGTCATGGCGATCTTGATCAACCATGGCGCCGCGCCCTTCACCATCCATCACGGCGACCGCATCGCCCAGCTCGTCATCGCGCCGGTGACGCGCGCCAGCTTCGCAGAGACCGACAGGCTCGAGGAGACGCGGCGCGGCGACGGCGGCTTCGGCTCCACCGGCGTGTCGGACGCCAACCAGAGGACCGTTTCGTGAATTTGCTCTCGCGCCGCAGCCTGCTCGCCATCGCGGCCGTCGTCGACATCGCCCTGCATGCGCGGCCGAGCCCCGTCGCCGCCAAGATGCTGGCGGCCCGGCACGACCTGCCGCCGCGCCATCTCGAAACCCTGCTGCAGGCGCTGGTGCGGGTCGGCATTCTCAAGGGCGTTCGCGGGCCGCGCGGCGGCTACGAGCTCGCGCGCGAACGCCGCAAGATCACGGCCGGCGAGATCGCGCGGGCCGCGATGCAGGAGGCCGGCGACGACGTGCTCGGCCCGATGCCGAAATCGGCGCTGATCGACGCCGTCGTCGGTCCCCAGGTGGCGAAGGCCGGCGAGGCCTTCCTGGCGGTGCTCGACGGCGTCACCGTCGAAGAGCTGTGCCGCGAGGCGGAGGGCCGCGCGCCTGCCGGCGGGACCGAGCCCACCGCTGATTTCACGATATAGCATGTGGATTATTTAATTTATCGACAAATGCTGTGAAAAAGCCTAGCCTTGGAGCCATCGACGCTCGCTTTCAGGAGAGCCCCATGGCCGAAGCCGCACGCAAGCTCACCCCCGCCCCCAGCAAACTCCCCGGCCGCGGACGGGTCTACGAGTCGATCACCGACACGGTCGGCGATACGCCTCTCGTCCGCCTGAACAGGCTGCCGGCCGATCGCGGCGTCAAGGCGACGATCCTGGCCAAGCTCGAATTCTTCAACCCGATCTCGAGCGTGAAGGATCGCATCGGCGTCAACATGGTCGATGCGCTGGAAGCGTCGGGCGCATTGAAGCCGGGCGGCACGCTGATCGAGCCGACCTCGGGCAATACCGGCATCGCGCTG
>JBKBRD010000537.1:0-2179 GCA_046292405.1 Allobosea sp.
TCGCAGACGATCGGGGCCGCGCCCGGCGCGATGCGCAGCACCATCTCGCCGATCGCCCCGGCGTCGGGGATGTCGCGGGCGATCTCGCCGGCCGCTTCGACAAAGGGGTGGAGATAGTGGCAGCAGGGCAGGAATTTGAAGGCCACATCGGCCAGGCGCCAGCGCGCGCCGAGATCGGCGAGAAGCGCCTGCAGCCGCCCAGCCGCCGCATCGTCGCGGGCAAAGGCGCAGAACAGGCCACGGCCGCCTTCGATCGCCGTTTCCGGCCCGGTCATGCCGCAGGTCGCCAGCCGCGCCGCCATGATCCCGGCATGGGCGGCCCAGCCGGGATGCAGCGATTTCACCGAGGAGCCGTTCGACAGGAATTCGAACACGCCCGAGGCCTGGCTCAGCGCAATGCCGACGGCATTGACCCGCTGGTCCTCGCTGGCCTCCATCAGGTCGCAGGCGATCAGCGCGGCGATCAGCGTCCCCGCCACGGAAGTGACCTGGAATCCATTGCTCTGGAAGCCGCCCTTCGACGCCAGCCCGATCCTGATCAGCATTTCGTAGCCGATCAGATACGCGCCGAACGCCCTTTCGGGATTGGCCCCGCAGGACTGCGCCACGGCGAGCGCGGCTGGCGCCAGCACGGCGCTGCCGTGGACGATCGAGGCGGTGTGGGTGTCGTCGAATTCCAACGAATGGATCAGCCCGCCATTGACGAGCGCCGCATCGGCGGCGCTGGCGCTGCGGCCGCCGGTCAGCAGGCTGACGGGTCCATCGGCCGTGTCGGCAAAGCGTGCATAGGCCGCGCCCTGGTCGAGCGCTGTCGCGGCCAGTCCGACGCCGGTGGCGTCGAGCAGATGAAGCCGGGCCGCCATCTGCACCTCCGCAGGGGCGGGGACTTGCGACAACTCCATCCAGCGCCGGACGATGCTGCGCGACAGGGTCACGACGCGTCCCGCCCGATTTCCGCGGCCGCCGCCAGCCCGGCGAGCCGCCCGAGCGCGGTCGAGGCGTATCCCAGCGCGCCCGCTTTCCCGGAAATGCCGGCGGCGGCGCCGCCGCCCGCGAAGAGGCCGGGAATTGGGGCGCCATTCTTGCCCAGCACGCGGGCGTCGCGGTCGACCTTGAGGCCGCCTTGCGTGTGGAACAGGCCGGGCACGACGCGGCAGCCATAGAAGGGTCCGGTCAGCGCGCCCAGGCCGAAATCCTTGCGCCCGAAGGGATCGGCGATCTCTTCGCGCGCCGCATGGTTGAACGCCTCGACCTGTCGCGCCAACTCTGCGCCGTCGAGTTCGAGGAGCGCTGCGAGCGCGGCGATGTCGGCGGCCTGCTTCACCCCGCCATAGCGGACGAGCTCCATGAACTCCTCCTCCTGCGCCGCGATCTCGAAGATCTTCTGGTCGAACACGGCGAAGGCGTATTCGCCCTGCTCGAGCACGACCCGCGCGAACCCGGAGTAACCGAGGCTCTCATCGCCGAAGCGCTTGGCGTCGGCGCCGACCAGCATTCCGCCCTTCTCGATCGTGGTCCAGGACAGCAGGCTGCCATGCGGATAGGCAACCGCCGCATAGCCCTGATAGGCGCCCATATTCGCGAGTTCCGCGCCGAGGCTGATCCCCCAGCGGATCGCCTCGCCATGCGAGCCCTGCGCGCCGAAATATTGCGCGCCCGCGATCTCGGGACAGTATTGCCGGACCAGCGCCGCGTCGGCTGCGAAACCATTGACCGCCAGGATCGTCTTGCGGGCGCGCAGGGCGAACGGCCCGTCGCCGGCATCGGCCATTGCGCCGACGACCGCGCCATCCTCGACGATCAGGTCTTTGACGGAATTGCCGACGGCCAGCGGAATCCCGCGGCTTTCGATCGCGGCGAGCAGATCGTCGACGAGGTCCTGGCCCCGCCGCGAAACCGGGGCGTGCAGGCGCTGGATCGAATGGCCGATATGCTTGTAGGCGGTGATCAGCACGAGCCGCGCGCCGACCGTGTCGACCAGCCACTCGACCGTCTCGGCCGAGACCTCGGCCATGCGCCGGACGAGGTCGAGATCGTCGGTTTCTCGGGCGATGCGCATCAGATCGGCCACCATGGTGGCGGGATCGTCGACGATGCCGGCCTCGCGCTGGAACCGAGAATTGGCTGCGGGCACGGAACCGGTCGAGAGCGAGGAATTGCCGCCGGGACGATCGCGCTT
>JBKBRD010000538.1:0-2177 GCA_046292405.1 Allobosea sp.
CCTCGACATTGGCGGGCAGCACGCTGCGCTTCACCAGATCGTCGAAGTTCTTGAACTTCGCCTTGGCGCGCTCCTCGATGATCTTCTTGGCGCGGGCCTCGCCGATGCCTTTCAGCGTGTCGAGCTCGGCGGCGGTGGCGGTGTTGATGTTGATCTTCTTGACCTGCGCCGCAGGTTGCGCAGCCACCGGCTTGGCCGGGGCCGCGGGCTGGGTCACCGCCGGGACGGCGGGCTTTGCCGGCGCGGCGGTTTGGGCGAAAGCGTGGCCCGCAGTCGCGGCGAGAACGGTCAGGCCGATCAGGAAACGGGATATCGTCATGGCATGGACCTCGGAGGTCGGTTCCGGATGAATGCGCAAGGCGGAAGCCGGATCTTCTGCCCTGCGACGCAGCGGCTGAGCCGTCTGCGTATCGGGCCGGTGCTGCGCTTCTGGCGTAGGCCCTTTCCGATGGGGCACTATGCGGCTGCAGGGGCTGAACCTGAACTGAATGGCGGGAATGGCCATCCGTTCATCCGGCCCGTCAGCGGCTGAACATCTCGGCGAGCCGCCCGGCGCCGTAGATCAGGCTGAAGGCCCAGGCGGCGGAGGCCAGCCAATTGGCGATCTGGAACGAAACGAACGGCATTTTGACGATGCCGGCGACGATGGCGATCACTGCCCGCATCGGCCCGAAGAAATGGCCGATGAGAATGCTGGCGAAACCCCATTTCTCGAAAAACGCATGCCCGCGCTCAAGCAGTTGCGGATTCTTGTTGAGCGGCCAGAAGTCGCCGACGCGCGGGCCCAGCAGCAGCCCGGCCCAATAGGACAGCCAGAAACCGATGCCGGCCCCCGCCGTCGCCGCCAGCGAAAGCGGGATCAGGTTCAGCCCGGATGCGCCGGCCACCGCGCCGAAGGCGGTGAAGAACACCGTCGCCGGCACCAGCCAGGAGAGGAAGGCGACGCACTCGCAGAAGGCGACGAGGAAGACGATCGGGATCGCCCATTGCTCGTTGGCCCGCATGAACTCGACGAGCCAATGCATCCAGGAATCGAGTTGGGCCATGAGACATTCGCACCGGAGGGAAGGGCGGTGGCTTATCGCCGTAGTCGCAGCGATATGCAATCGCTTGCCGCCGGGTTCGCCCAGCCTGTCCGCGAGGGATTTCCTCCGCCGCGCGCGATGCTCTACTGTTCGCCCAAATCGAAACGCGACGAGCGTCGCGCCCGAGGGGCGCCAACGCTCGCACAGGATGGGGATACGCTTTGGACGCCATGGCACACCCGCAAGGGGGCGCGGCCTCGCAACGGCCTGCCGCGCCGGCGGTCGCTCTCGCCGGCATCGACATCACCTTCCAGATCGAGGGCGGCCAGCGCTACAAGGCTGTCACCGGGATCGACCTCACAGTGTCGGCCGGGGAATTTGTCTCGATCGTCGGCCCCACCGGTTGCGGCAAGTCGACCCTGCTCAACGCCGCCGCCGGGCTGCTGACCCCCTCCGCAGGGCAGGTCTCGATCTTCGGCGAGGCGCTGTCGGGGCTGAACCGGCGCGCCGGTTATCTCTTTCAGCAGGATGCGCTGATGCCGTGGAAGACCGCGCTCGACAACGTCAAGGTCGCGCTGGAGCCGATGGGGGTGGCCAACGCCGAGGCGGACAGGCTGGCGCGCGACTGGCTGGCGCGGGTGGGGCTGCGCGCTTTCGTCGACCGCTATCCGCACATGCTTTCGGGCGGCCAGCGCAAGCGCGTCAGCCTGGCGCAGATGCTGATCCGTAATCCCGAGATCCTGTTGATGGACGAGCCGTTCGGGCCGCTCGACGCCCAAACCCGGCAGATCATGGGCAATCTCCTGCTCGATCTCTGGTCGAAGGATCGCAAGGCGCTGATCTTCGTCACGCATGATCTCGAAGAGGCGATCTCGCTGTCGGACCGGGTGGTGGTGATGTCGGCCGGGCCCGCCGCCGGCATCGTCGCGGATTACCGGGTCAGCCTGCCGCGCCCGCGCGACATCGCCGATATCCGGCTCGACCGGGCGTTCCATGAGATCCACCGCGACATCTGGGCCTCGCTCAAGGTCGAGGTGCAGAAGGCCTATGCGATGGGCGACGGGCGCGAACTGGTCGAGGGAGCGGGCGCATGATCGGCGGGACAGATTTTCCGAGCCCTCATCCTGAGGAGCGCTTCGCAGAAGCGCGTCT
>JBKBRD010000539.1:0-2171 GCA_046292405.1 Allobosea sp.
GGCGAACATGTCGAGCGAGGCCAGCGCCAGCCCTTCCGAGCGGCCGGTGGCGTGCCCGGTCGCGGGGTTGCGATAGCGCCATTCATTGCCCGCCCCCGCGTCGAGCAGCACGCTGACGACGGCGAGATCATAGGCGGCGCGGCCCCGCGCATCCGCATCGGCAAAACCGGCCTGGCTCGCCAGAGCCTGCCAGCGATCGACCCCATTCTCCATGAAATGGCGCCAGCGCGCATGGAAGGGGATGTCGAGATCGGGATAATTGCGCCTGATCGTGTCCAGCACATAGTCGGCGCAGGCGTCCATGCGGCTCATGTCGACGGTGAAGTGCAGCAGCTTCCCCGCCAATGCGAGCTCCAGCATCTCCTGCGCGCGCGCTCTCACTGCGGCGGGCTTCAGCAGCGGTCGGAATTCATCGGGATTGCGATGAGGCATGGATCGGGCTCAGAACTTGTCGAGGTCGCGGCCGACGGTCGCCTTGAGCGCGTTGTCGCCCGGCGCGCCCTCGGGCGAATAATAGCCGGCGGCCTTCTTCGCCTCGATTTCGACGGACGCGTCGGGCGGGATCAGCTCGGGCGGAATGGCGACGCGCTCGCCGATCTCGATGCCGCTCTCGACCATCGCATCGTATTTCATGTTCGACATCGACATCAGCCTGTCGATGCGGGTGACGCCGAGCCAATGCAGCACATCGGGCATGAGCTGCTGGAAGCGGGCGTCCTGCACGCCGGCGACGCATTCGGTGCGCTCGAAATAGGTTGCGGCGGAATCGCCGCCCTCCTGGCGCTTGCGGGCGTTGTAGACGAGGAACTTCGTGACTTCGCCGAGCGCCCGGCCTTCCTTGCGGTTGTAGACGATCAGCCCGACGCCGCCGCCCTGCGCTTCCTTTACCGCCTCCTCGATGCCGTGGACGAGATAGGGGCGGCAGGTGCAGATGTCCGAGCCGAAGACGTCGGAGCCGTTGCATTCGTCATGGACGCGGCAGGCGACGCGACGCTTGGGATCGGTGATCGCCGAGACTTCGCCGATGATGTAGCAGGTGATCGAGCCGATGGGCGGCAGGAAGACGCCGAGATCGGGCCGCGTCACCAGCTCGGGATACATGCCTCCCGTCTGTTCGAACAGGGTGCGGCGCAGATTCTGCTCGCTCGTGCCGAAGCGCTCGGCGATGCCGGGGAGATGCCAGACCGGGTCGATGGCGATCTTGGTGACGCTGATATCGCCCGAGCTGTGCAGGATGCCGCCATCGGCGGCGAGCCTGTGGCCGGCCATCGCCGCCAGTATCTCGGGCAGATTGAGGCGCGCTTTGGTGATCGCGATGCTCGGGCGGATGTCGATCCCCTCGCCGATCAGCCCGCCGAAATCCTGCGCCACGCGATGGCCGAACGGATCGAGCGAGACGATTTTTCCGGGAGCAAACCATTGCGGCTGCTGCGGGATATCGGCGGTCGGGTAGGTGTTGTGCAGGTCAGGCCGCTGCGATGGGTTCATGGCGCGGGCGGAGATGGCGAGCGCGCGATAGATCGAATAGGAGCCGCCATGGGCGCCGATGACGTTGCGATCGCCCGGAGTGGTGGTGGAGGCGATGATCGGCCCGCGCTCCGCCGGCGTCGTCGCACCCCAGCTGATGGGAAAGCGCGTGGCGGCGCTGCCGGGCTCGGGATGCGAGGTCAGGCGGATATGGGTGGTGCGGTTGGACGCATTCATAGCGGTTTCGACCTGAAAACAGGAAAGGGCCCCCGACGCGGCGCGTCCGGGGCCCTCTGGACCTAGTCGAGTGTGTCTCAGCGCCTGCCTTACGTCAACCTGCGACGTGGCGGGCCGGCAATCGCTCAGAATACGGCGAGATAGCGCAGCAGCGAAATGATGCCGATGACGATGACGATGATCTGGACGACGTTCTTGATCTGGCTGTCGAGCGGCAGCATGCGCACGAGATAAAGCACGAGGCCGATGACCAGGACGGTGATCAGCAACGAAATGAGAATGGACATGGATTGAACCTCTGCATCGGCCGAAAGCCGGCCCCCCGGCGCGGGGTCCGCGACGCATTCGCGGGCCTCGGCGCCGCTGACAGAACGTCGCAGCTGCGCGATTGGTTCCGTTGGGGCGGGTTTTGCCGGTGACGGGGGGCATAAGGCCTGCGGGCCGCGACGGAGAACCCCTCTCCTGTA
>JBKBRD010000540.1:0-2171 GCA_046292405.1 Allobosea sp.
CGTCTTCCCGACGCGATCGACCGCTACACGCCAGACGGCCGGCTCGCCGGCTGAGGAGACATCGCCCCCTTCGGCCCAAGGCCGGAGGGGGTTTCTTTATGCCACGGCCTTGGTCACCCCCGCAGGCCAGGCGCCTCCTGGCCCGTCCGGGCGACATATTCGGTATAGCCGCCGCCATAGGCGTGCACGCCATCGGGCGTCAGCTCCAGCAGCCGGTTGGACAAAGCCGCCAGAAAATGCCGGTCATGGCTGACGAAAAGCATGGTGCCTTCGTAATTCGCCAGCGCCGCGATCAGCATCTCCTTGGTCGCGATGTCCAGATGGTTCGTCGGCTCGTCCAGCACCAGGAAGTTCGGCGGGTCATAGAGCATCGTCGCCATCACCAGCCGCGCCTTCTCGCCGCCTGAGAGCACGCGGCAGCGCTTCTCGACATCGTCGCCCGAAAAGCCGAAGCAGCCGGCCAGCGCCCGCAGCGAACCCTGGCCGGCCTGGGGGAACAGATCCTCCAGCGTCTGGAAGATCGTGCGTTCGCCATCCAGCACCTCCATCGCATGCTGGGCGAAATAGCCCATGCGCACGGTCCCGCCGAGCGCGACGGTGCCTTCATCCGGTTCCGAGGCGCCGGCGACCAGCTTCAGCAGCGTCGATTTGCCGGCGCCGTTGACGCCCATCACGCACCAGCGCTCCTTGCGGCGCACCTGGAAGTCCAGCCCTTCATAGATGCTGCGGCTGCCATAGCGCTTGCTGACCTGCTTCAGCGTGACGATGTCCTCGCCCGAGCGCGGCGGCGTCTGGAATTCGAAGGCGACGGTCTGGCGTCGCCGCGGCGGCTCGACCCGCTCGATCTTGTCGAGCTTCTTCACCCGGCTCTGTACCTGCGCCGCATGCGAGGCGCGCGCCTTGAAACGCTCGATGAAGTTGATCTCCTTGGCCAGCATCGCCTGCTGCCGCTCGAACTGCGCCTGCATCTGCTTCTCGGCGATGGCGCGCTGCGCCTGATAGAATTCGTAATTGCCGGAATAGGAGGTGAGCGACCCGCCATCGATCTCGACGATGCGGTCGACGATGCGGTTCATGAATTCGCGATCATGCGAGGTCATCAGGATCAGCCCGTCATAGCCCTTGAGAAAGGCCTCCAGCCAGATCAGGCTCTCGAGATCGAGATGGTTGGAGGGCTCGTCGAGCAGCATGGCGTCGGGCCGCATCAGCAGAATGCGCGCGAGCGCGACGCGCATCTTCCAGCCGCCCGACAGCGCGCCGACATCGCCCTCCATCATCTCCGGGCTGAAACCGAGCCCGGCCAGCACCTCGCGCGCCCGCCCGTCGAGCGCATAGCCGTCGAGCTCCTCGAAGCGGCCCTGGACCTCGCCATAGCGGCTGATGATGGCGTCCATGGCGTCGGCCTGGTCGGGATCGGCCATGGCGGCCTCGAGCTGGCGCAGTTCGCCGGCCACCGCGCTGACCGGCCCCGCCCCATCCATCACGGCGGAGACGGCGCTGACTCCGGCCATGTCGCCGACATCCTGGCTGAAATAGCCGATGGTCGTGCCGCGATCGACGGCGACCTGGCCTTCATCCGGCAGCTCCTCGCCGGTGATCATCCGGAACAGCGTGGTCTTGCCGGCGCCATTGGGGCCGACGAGCCCGACCTTCTCGCCTTTCTGCAGCGCCACCGACGCCTCGATGAAGACGATCTGCTTGCCGTTCTGCTTGCTGATGGATTCGAGGCGGATCATGGGGAGCTCTTGCGACAGGAGAGACGAGGCCGCGCGCGCGGGCGCGCAGCCGATCCCAGCGCCCTAGCGCATTGCGCCCGCCCAGGCGAGCGCGGGCGGTTGGGATCGGCAGGGGAGGGGGGTGGCCGAGCCGCGCGACAGGAAAGCGAAACCCCCGGCAAATCAGCGCGGTTCCATGGCTTTGTGAAAATTGCGCGACAAAGCGAAAAAGGCGCTTGACGGGGGAAAGGGCGATCCCCTATATACGGCTCATCAAGACGGCGACGCCGCTGGCGACGCCTTCTTCTGCGCTTCAAGAGAACGCATCAAACTTAGGAGCCGGCTCCGTCGGCTCGTAAGCGCGTCCTTAAAGTGTAGAACCGCTGTTTGAAAACTGAAGACAGAAAGAGAAACGTGGACGGCGTTGTTCTTGCGGTTCGTAGAGATACGGACGAA
>JBKBRD010000541.1:0-2170 GCA_046292405.1 Allobosea sp.
CGAGGCGGTGTTCGCCGCTGTCGCGGCAAAGGCGCGTCAACGGGCGGCCTAGGCCGAAAGGTCAGTCGGGCAGGTTCCGGCCACCCGCGCTGCAGCCGCCGAAACGCGATTGAAATCAGCTGGTTGGGCTGCTGGTTGTTTGGGCGCGGCAGCATAGAAAAGCCGCATCGCCCCACTTGCGCCGGCTGAGCGACTTGCCCAATCTGTCGGCACCAGCCGGCCGCGAGATCGAAACCCTCGGCCGGTCAACGCGTGGGAGGCACCATGAAAGGTTTCGTGAAGTTCGTTGCGGCCGCGGCCCTGACCATCGTCGGCGCCACGGGCGCGCTGGCGCAGGCCAAGGAGTGGAAGGAGATCCGGATCGGCACCGAAGGCGCCTATCCGCCCTTCAACAATCTCAACGCCAAGAAGGAGCTCGAAGGCTTCGAGATCGACTACGCCAACATGCTCTGCGAGAAGATGAAGGTGAAATGCACCTGGGTCGTCCAGGACTGGGACGGCATCATCCCGGCGCTGCTCGCCAATAAATACGACATCATCATCGCCGGCATGAACGCCACCGACGAGCGCAAGAAGCGGGTCGATTTCACCGCCGTCTACACCAAGACCCCGGTCTGGATCATCGGGCCGAAAGCGACGACCGCGACCGATTTCTCGCCGGCCGCCCTCAAGGGCAAGGCGATCGGCGTGCAGGGCTCGACCATCCACGCCAACTATGTCGAGAAGGTCTACAAGGACTCGACGGCCCGCCCCTATCCGACCCAGGAAGAGGCCAATCTCGATCTGATCAACGGCCGGCTCGACTACATCATCGCCGACTCCCTGGCGCTCGAAGACTTCCTGAACGGCAAGGGCAAGGATTGCTGCAAGAAGATCGGCGAGATCACCCGCGATCCGACGATCCATGGTCCCGGCGTCGGCGGCGCGGTGCGCAAGGAAGACACCGCCCTGAAGGCGATGTTCGACAAGGCGATCGCGGAATCGCTGGCGGATGGCTCTCACAAGAAGATCGCCGACAAGTACTTCAAGTTCGCCGTGATGTGATCGGCCTGGCCTGACCCGGCCGGCGCCTCTCGCGCCGGCCGGACCGCCCGCTCCTCCGGCCCGGCTGGTTCATGTTCGACAAGTTCGCTCTTCTCGGCTTCGGCCCCGGCGGCTGGGGCCTCGCCCTGTTGCAGGGCGCCGGCATCACCATTTCGATCGCGCTGGCGACGTTGCCTTTCGGGCTGCTGCTCGGGCTCATCGTCGCGCTCGGCGTACGCTCCCGCAACACCGCCTTGCGCTGGCTGGCGACCGTCTACACCACCGTGTTTCGCGGCGTTCCCGAGCTCCTCACGCTCTACATCATCTATTTCGGCATCCAGGTGCTGTTGCAGGAGGGCTGGAGCAAGCTCGGCCTGCCCGGCACTTTCTCGATGCCGCCTTTCGTGGCCGGCATGGTCGCGCTCGGCGTCGTGCTCTCCGCCTTCTCCAGCGAGGTCTGGGTCGGCGCGCTCAACTCCATCCCCAAGGGCCAGCGCGAGGCCGCGGCCGCGCTCGGCCTCTCCTCCTGGCACACCTTCCGGCTCGTCGTCTTCCCGCAATTGCTGCGGGTCGCGCTGCCCGGCCTCGGCAACAACTGGATGGTGCTGCTGAAGGAGACCTCGCTGGTCTCGGTCATCACCCTGCCCGACATCATGTTCATCACCACTCGCGCCAATGTCGCGACCAAGGAGCCCTTCCTCTTCTTCGGCGCGGCGATGGCGATCTACCTGTTCTTCTCGCTGGTCTCGGCCTGGGGCATCGGCCGGATGGAGGCCCGCACCAATCGCGGCATGGCCGCTTTCGGGGGCGCGACGCGATGAGCTGGTGCGAATATCCCGGCTACCTCATCGGCAGCGAGGTCTTGCAGAATTACGGGTGCCGCATGGCCGGCGGCCTGTGGCTGACGCTCGAAATGGTCGCGATCTCGGTGGCGCTCGGCTTCATCCTGGCCTGCGGGCTGGCGATCGCGCGGCTCTATGGACCGCGCTGGGCGCAGCTTGGCATTGCCGGTTACACCACCTTCTTCCGCGGCACGCCGCTGCTGTGCCAGCTCTTCCTGATCTATTACGGGCTCGGGCAGTTCCGCGTCTTCTGGCAGGATGTCGGGCTGTGGTGGTTTTTCCGCGAGCCGTTCTATTGCGCGGTC
>JBKBRD010000542.1:0-2165 GCA_046292405.1 Allobosea sp.
CGGGTCCCGATACGCTGCTGACCTTGCAGGTGTCCGAAGCCGGCAGCGAGCGCCTGATGCTCGCCCGTCATCTTGTCCTTGCGACAGGCCGTGACGGGCTTGGCGGATCATGGGCGCCGCCCATCGTCGCCGGCATCGATCGCGCACATTGGGCCCATAGTGCCGATGAGATCGACTTCGCCGCGCTCAAGGGGAAGCGCGTCGGCGTCGTCGGCGCCGGCGCCTCGGCCATGGACAATGCCGCCGAGGCGCTGGAACAGGGCGCCGCCAGCCTGGACCTGTTCGTGCGTCGCAAGGATCTGCCGCGGATCAACAAATTTACCGGCATCGGCAGCCAGGGCGTCGTGCATGGCTTCGCCGGCCTGCCGGATGACTGGAAGTGGCGGTTCCTGGACTATGCGATGAAGGCGCAGACGCCGCCGCCGCGCGACTCGACACTGCGCGTCTCGCGCCATCCGCATGCGCGTTTTCATCTCGGCAGCCCCATTGAAAGCCTGGTCGAGCGTGACGGCCATCTCGTCCTGACGACGACGAAAGGCGCCTATCCCCTCGATTTCCTGATCATGGCGACGGGGTTTTCCGTCGATCTCGGCCTGCGCAGGGAACTTTCCGCCGTTGCGCCGTTCATCCGCTTCTGGAAGGACCGATACGCGCCGCCAGCCGACATCGACAATGCCGAGCTTGCGAACGCGCCCGATCTCGGCCCGAGTTTTGAATTCCAGGAGCGCGAGTCCGGAACCTGCCCCGCTCTCGCACAGATCCACTGCTTCAACTATCCGGCGATGCTTTCGCATGGGAAGCTGTCGGGTGACATTCCGGCGGTCAGCGAAGGGGCGCAGCGGCTGGCGCGCGGCATAGCCCGTGCGTTGTTCGTAGCGGATCGCCGTACGCATTTCGAAGCTCTTGTCGCCTTTGGAACGCCCGAACTGCTCGGTGACGAATGGATGGATTCCGATGCGGCTCCGACGCAGCCGCCTGCCCACGCCGTTGCCTGATCGTTGCGTGTCGCAACACCGCCTCCGTCTCAGCCCGCCCCCACGAGCGACCCACCCAAGGAGTTGATCATGAAGACACTGACATTGGCAGCCGCCGGTCTCTTCGCCGTGCTGTCCAGCCAGATGCCGGCCCAAGCGCAGGCTTATCCGGAGAAGCCCATCGAGATGATCGTTGCCTTTGCGCCCGGCGGCGGCACCGATGTCGCGGCGCGCTCGATTGCCCGCTACATGGAGAAGTATCTTGGCGGGAACGCCAGGATCGGCGTCGTCAACAAGCCCGGCGCGGGTGGAGAAATCGGCTGGACGGCGGTCGCGCAAGCCAAGCCGGATGGTTACACGATCGGCTTCATCAACGCCCCCGCCATCAATGCGCTGGTGATCGAGGGCAAGGCCAAGTTCAAGATGAGCGACTTTCAGCCCGTCGCCAATCTGGTCTACGACCCGGGCGTCCTGGTGGTGCCGAAAAACAGCGCCTACACCTCGCTCAAGGACATCGTCGAAGCGGCGAAGAAGGGCGCCGGCGCCGTCGTCATCGGCACATCCGGCGCGAGCGGATCGTCCGAGCATATTGCGCTGCTGAATTTCCAGCGTCTTGCCGACACGAAGTTCACGCCTGCCTTCTTCGGCGGTACGGCGCCGGTTCGCCAGGCGGTTCTGGGCGGCCACATTCCCGCGGCGACCATGAATTTGAGCGAGGCGCTCCAGATCGCGCGCGAGGGCCAGATCCGGGTGCTCGGCATCATGAGCGCCGAGCGCTCGCCCTACCTGCCTGACGCCCCGACGTTCCGCGAAGGCGGCTATGACGTCGTCGCCGGCGCGACACGCGGGATTGCCGCCCCCAAGGGGATTCCCGCCGAAATCATCGCCAAGCTGGAAAAGGCGATCGATCAGGCGCTCAAGGATCCCGAATATCTCGACGCGGCCAAGCGTGCCGAAATCCCGCTGCAATATCTCGACGCCGCCGCCTACAAGGCCTTCCTCGACAGCGCCACGAGCGACCTCGAGGCGACCTGGAAGGCGACGCCGTGGAAGTAAAGGCAGCAGCGCCGGCGGGGCCGGGGGCGCAGGCGCCCGGCTCCCGCAGCCTGGCGGAGATCGTCTTTGCCGGGCTGCTCGTCGCGGGAGGCGTAGCCGTCGTCGCCACGGCGTGGCGCTATCCGGGCGAGAGCG
>JBKBRD010000543.1:0-2163 GCA_046292405.1 Allobosea sp.
CGAGCTGTTTCCGCGCTCGATCACGGATGATCCCGCACGCCACGGCACGTTCCGCGATGTCATCGGCCGCCTGCCCGCGATCCGGGCGATGGGCTTCGACGTCTTGTATTTCCCGCCGATTCACCCGATCGGCGCGACCAATCGCAAGGGACGCAACAACAGCCTGACGCCTGGGCCGGACGATCCGGGCAGCCCCTACGCCATCGGCTCCGTCGATGGCGGCCACGACGCCGTGCATCCCGAGCTCGGCACGCTCGATGATTTCCGCAGGCTCGTTCAGGCGGCGGCGGAGCACGGTCTGGAACTCGCTCTGGATTTCGCGATCCAGTGTTCGCCCGATCATCCCTGGCTGAAGCAGCATCCGGACTGGTTCCAGTGGCGACCGGACGGCTCGATGCGCTACGCCGAGAACCCGCCGAAGAAGTATCAGGACATCGTCAACGTCGATTTCTATGGGCCCGGCGCCATTCCGGGTCTCTGGCTCGCCTTGCGCGACGTGGTTCAGTTCTGGGTCGATGAGGGCGTGCGCATCTTCCGCGTCGACAACCCTCACACGAAGCCGTTTCCGTTCTGGGAGTGGCTCATCGCCGATATCCGCTCGCGCGATCCGGGCGTTCTGTTTCTGGCGGAAGCTTTCACCCGGCCCAAGATCATGTACCGGCTGGGCAAGATCGGCTTCTCGCAATCCTATACCTATTTCACCTGGCGCAACACCAAGGCCGAACTCACGGCCTATCTGACAGAGCTGAACAGCGAGCCGGCGCGAGACCTGTTCCGCCCGCATTTCTTCGTCAATACGCCCGACATCAACCCGGTCTTCCTGCAAAGCTCCGGGCGCCCCGGCTTTCTCATCCGCGCCGCGCTGGCCGCGACGCTGTCGGGATTGTGGGGGGTCTATTCCGGCTTCGAGCTCTGCGAGGCGGCGGCGATCGACGGCAAGGAAGAATATCTCGACAGCGAGAAATACGAGATCAAGCCGCGGGACTGGCAGGCGCCTGGCAACATCGTCGCCGAAATCGCCCAGCTCAACCGCATCAGGCGCAGCCACCCCGCTCTTCAGAGCCATCTCGGACTAAGCTTCTATCAGGCTGGCGACGACAACATCCTGCTGTTCGGCAAGCGCGCCGCGGGGGCCGACGAGATCATCCTCATTGCGGTCAATCTCGATCCGTTCGGCGCCCACGGCGCGGAGATCGAAATCCCGCTCTGGGAGTTCGGCCTGCCCGATCACGGCTCGCTCTTCGTCCACGAGCTGATGCGCGGCCATCGCTTCGCCTGGCACGGCAAGACCCAAACCATCCGACTCGACCCCAACGACACTCCCTTCTCGATCTGGCGCCTGAGCGCCACCGAAAGCACCGGCCCATGACTGTCCAGAGCGCACCCGACGTCCACCCTGCCGACCCGCAATGGTACAAGGACGCCATCATCTATCAGCTGCATGTGAAGTCGTTCTTCGACGCCAATAATGACGGCATCGGCGACTTTGCCGGCGTGATGGCGAAGCTCGACTACATCGTCTCGCTGGGCGTCACCGCGATCTGGCTGCTGCCCTTCTACCCGTCGCCACGGCTCGACGACGGCTACGACATCTCCGAATACAAAGGCGTTCACCCCGATTACGGCACGGCCGCCGATGTGAAGCGCTTCATCAAGGCGGCGCATGAGCGCGGCATCCGCGTCATCACCGAACTGGTGATCAACCACACCTCCGACCAGCACCCCTGGTTCCAGCGGGCGCGCCAGGCCAAGCCCGGTTCGCCGCACCGCAATTTCTATGTCTGGTCGGACAATGACCAGCTCTATTCCGGCACGCGCATCATCTTCCTCGATACGGAGCGCTCGAACTGGACCTGGGACGCGGTGGCGGGCGCCTATTTCTGGCACCGTTTCTATTCGCACCAGCCCGACCTCAACTTCGAGAACCCGGCCGTGCTGAAGGCCGTGCTCGGCGTGATGCGCTTCTGGCTCGAGCTCGGAGTCGATGGGTTGCGGCTTGACGCCGTGCCCTATCTGATCGAGCGCGACGGCACCTCCAACGAGAACCTACCCGAGACGCACCAGGTCCTGAAACAAATCCGCACGGAACTCGACAAGTCGTTCGGCGACAGGATGTTGCTGGCGGAAGCGAATATGTGGCCCGAGGATACGCAGGCCTATTTC
>JBKBRD010000544.1:0-2160 GCA_046292405.1 Allobosea sp.
AAATCCGAGTAATAGGGGTTGGGCCCGCCCAGCGGCGAGAGCAGCACGATATTGGGGCTGTTGGCGTCAACCGTCTCGCGATAGGCCTTGAGCGAAACATCGTCGATGCGCGCGCCGGTGAGCGAGATCGAACCCGTGACCTTCGGCGTCTCGATCCTGACGCGGGCGCTGCGGGCGAGCGCCTGGTCGCGCGTCTCGGCCGTCAGCGCCGCGGGAGCGGCCATGCCCGGCGCGGTCGCGGCCGTCTGCCCCGGCGCAGGCACGCCCGGCGCCGGCGCGGTCTGCACCTGCTGGTTCTGCTGGGCGGTCTGCTTCTGCTTCTCGGCCTGCGGCACGCCGTAGAAATACTGCCAGCCGAGCAGCACGACCACCGAGAGGGTGATCGCGAGAAGCAGGTTGCGATTGTCTTCTTTCATCATGATCGAAAATCGGTCTCGCTCAGGCCCGCTGGGGGCTCAGGGTTGGACGGGCGCCTCGCCGCGCACTGGCGGCCGGCGTCTGTCTCGGCTGGAAGGACCCGGCTTGGCCGGTCGGGCGCGATCGAGCGCGACCGAAAGATCGGCGACGAGGTGCTCGAACGGCGCGGTCAGGGTTTCGGGCCGGGCGACCACGACGATGTCGCAGGCGCGGCCGGACTGGGGCCCGAGCGCGATCGCGGCCGCGGCGCGCAGCCGGCGGCGAATGCGGTTGCGCTTCACGGAATTGCCGGTCTTGCGTGAGGCGGTGAGCCCCAGGCGCAAACCGTCCTGCCCCTCCTCCGGCGCGGCGTCGCGCACCTGGACCGAGAAGGCGGACGAACGAAAGCGGCGGCCATGTGCGGCCGCCGCCAGAAAGTCCTTGCGTTGCTTCAGCCGTGAGAGACGGATCGGGCGGTCTGGACGCATGGCGCTGTGCCAATCTTCGTCAAAACGGCGCGTCGTCCTCACGCGCCCGCGGCTCAGGCCGACAGGCGCTTGCGACCATGCGCCCGGCGGGCGGCGATGACCTTGCGGCCACCCTTGGTCGCCATGCGGGCGCGGTAGCCGTGGCGGCGCTTGCGCACCAGCTTGCTGGGTTGATAGGTTCTTTTCACGGTCCGACTCCGGGGGCCTTGTCAGCATCGCGACCGCAGCCTTCCGGGGAAAGCCTGGCCTGCCGAGCCTGTCATGCAAAAATCTCCGCGCCGCCCGAGGCAGCGCAAGTGGCGGGCTTATGACGGATGGCATGGCCCAAGTCAATGCCGAAGCGGCCGGCTGCGACGCCAAGGACAGCTGTTACCCTGCCGCTTCGCATCCGCCGACCAGCCCTCATCCCGCGGAGATGCGAGGCAGCGTCTCGGAGGATGCTCCAGGATGCTCCGGAGCCGCGTTCTGGACCATCTTTCGAGACGCGCCTTTCGGCGCGCCTCGCAAAAGAGGGCTCGTGACGCCAAAGCCCCGAGGCAACACCGCGAAAGTCGATCCGCCTAAGCCGGCTTGCAACTCGTCGCGACATCCCCGATATAGCGCCCGGGAGGTTGGCGAGGGACGTCTCACTCGCCAACCGGGTCAGGTCCGGAAGGAAGCAGCCCTAACGAGACCGAACGGGTCTTCGTCCAGCCTCCCACCGCGCCATTGGCGACGGGGCGTCGCGACGATCCGGCGCGAGTCGACGCCGCCCCGTACGGGGCCGTGCGATGACGCTGCCATGATCCGGCGGCATACGGCGTTGACCGCCGCCCTGCGATTGGCGAAAGCAGTCGGATGACAGACGAGATCCATTCCGTCGACGAGCCGGGCTTCGCCGGATTTGCGCCCGCGCCGGCGCCCGCGGCTCCCCTTGCAGCCGCGCCTTACCGCGTGCTCGCCCGGAAATATCGTCCCGCCCATTTCGGCGATCTCATCGGCCAGGATGCGATGGTGCGCACCCTGACCAACGCCTTCGCCACGGGCCGCATTCCCCAGGCCTGGATGCTGACCGGCGTCCGCGGCGTCGGCAAGACCACGACGGCGCGCATTCTGGCGCGGGCGCTGAACTTCCAGACGGCCGATGGCGGCGGCGCGCCGACGACCGAGCTCAGGGAATTCGGCATCCATTGCCGCGACATCATCGAGGGCCGGCACATCGATGTGATGGAGATCGACGCCGCCTCCAACAACGGCGTCGACAATGTCCGCCAGATCAACGACGCGGTGCGCTATG
>JBKBRD010000545.1:0-2152 GCA_046292405.1 Allobosea sp.
ACCATTTGTTCACGCCGATCATCTCGACGGCGGTGGCGGTGTTGAGGGACGTGACCTTGAGGGCCGCCGGACGGGTGTTGGTGGTCTCTGCCATGGCCATGACGGCTTATCCTTTCAACGCTTCTGACCGGCGGCAAGACGCTGCTCGACCGAGATCGAATAGCGGGACATGCCCCAGCAACACAGGAAATAGAAGATCGCGGCAAATGCATAGCCCGTCGCGCGGGTCGTCGGCGTCGCCCAGGTCGGATCGACCAGGGTCGCCTCGATCGTGCGCAGGAAGTCGAAGATGCCGACGATGGCGACCAGCGTCGTATCCTTGAACAGGCCGATGAAGGTGTTGACGATGCCCGGGATGACGATGCGCAGCGCCTGCGGCAGGATGATCAGCCGCATCATCTGCCAGTAGCCGAGCCCGAGCGACATCGCCCCCTCATACTGCCCCTTCGGGATGGCCTGAAGCCCGCCGCGGATCACCTCCGCCATATAGGCGGCGGCAAACAGCGCCACGCCGACCAGCGGCCGCAACAGCCGGTCAGGCGAATACTCCTGCGGCACGAACAGCGGCAGCATGGTGTTGGCCATGAACAGCACGGTGATCAGCGGCACGCCGCGCACGAACTCGATGAAGATCACCGAGAGCAGCTGGATGATCGGCAGGCGCGAGCGGCGTCCCAGCGCCAGGATGACCCCGAGCGGCAGCGAGAACACGATGCCGACCGCCGCAATCAGCAGCGTCACCATCACGCCGCCCCACAGCCCGGTGTCGACGCGGGCAAGCCCCGCCGACTGCGCCAGCATCGCCATCACGCCGAAGACGACGATGGACATAAGGATCAGCAGCTTGGGTCCCTGGAAACGCTTCCAGGGCGGCTGCGACTGCTCCACGGCGAGGAAGGCCGGGCCGATCCAGAAACCCGCCAGCCCCGGCGCGAAGGACAGCGCCAGGAACAGCGCCATCAGCCCGAGCGTGATGAAGATCAGCGTGCGCAGGAAGGTCTCCGCCCCCGAGCCGCCGAGCAGCAGCACATAGGCGGCGATCGGCATCAGCACGAAGAAGAAGAAGGCGCCGACCTTCTTCAGCGGCGCGCGCTCCCAGAGCAGCCAGACGATGCCCAGCGCGAACATCGCGAAGACGATGTTGACGCGCCAGCGCTGCGAAACCGGGTAGGAGCCGTAGGTGAAGTATTGGTAGCGGTCGATCACATAGGCCCAGCAGGCGCCGACCGGCCGGCCGATCTTCTCGGCGAGGCAGGCGTCCCGGTTGGTCCCGCTCCAGACGGCGTCGAGCAGATAGAAGCGCACCAGCCCGGGCACGGTCGTCACCACGATATAGACGCAGATCAGCGTCATCAGCGTGTTGATCGGGCCCGAGAACAGGTTGGCGCGCACCCAGGCGAGCGGCCCCGCCACGGAAAGCGGCGCCGGCTGCTGGTCGAGCGCCTCCCTGCGGACGAAGGCGAAGGGGGCGTTTTCGGTTGTCGCGTCGGTCATGATGGCGCCCTCACCGCTCAACCAGCGCCATGCGCTTGTTGTAGATGTTCATGAAGAACGAGGTGACGAGCGAGATGGTGAGATAAACCGCCATCGTGATCGCGACCACCTCGACCGCCTGCCCGGTCTGGTTCAGCACCGTGCCGGTGAAGACCTGGACCAGATCGGGATAGCCGATCGCCACCGCGAGCGACGAATTCTTGGTGAGATTGAGATAGTTCGAGGTCAGAGGCGGAATGATCACGCGCATCGCCTGCGGGATGACCACGAGCTTCAACGTCGGCCCGGCCCGCAGGCCCAGCGCATGCGCCGCCTCCGATTGCCCGCGCGAGACCGCCAGAATGCCGGCGCGGACCACCTCCGCGATGAAGCCCGCCGTATAGGTCGTCAGCCCGATCAGCAGCGCGACGAATTCGGGGTAGATCTGCATGCCGCCGGTGAGGTTGAAGCGGCCCTGCTGCGGCAGGTCGAAGGTCAGCGGCTTGCCGGTGACGAGATCGACCATCTGCTCGCAATTGCCGTGATCGGCGGTGACCAGCAGCGCGCCGCCCATCTCCTCGATCGCGGCGGCGATGCGGCCCTTGGTCGAGCTCAACAATGAAGAGCTAATCGATTATCGCACCGATCGGCGGATCGCCTGGGCATCCATGGTGGAACT
>JBKBRD010000546.1:0-2151 GCA_046292405.1 Allobosea sp.
CCCATGCCGCCATGGAACTGCAGGCAGGCATACATGACTTCGTTGACCAGCTCGCCGCAATAGGCCTTCACCATCGAGACCTCGCGCGTGGCGTCGAAGCCCTGCGCATCGAGCCAGGCGGCGTGATAAACGAGCTGGCGCCCGGCCTCGACCTTGCCGGCGAGCATCGACAGCTTCTGGCGGATGGCCTGCTTGTCCCACAGCGTCGCGCCGAAGGCCTTGCGCGTGCGGACATAGTCCAGCGTCAGGTCGATCGCGGCCTGGGCCTCGCCCATCGCCATCGCGCCGATCACGGTGCGCTCGTTCTGGAAATTGCTCATGATCGCGTAGAAGCCGCGACCCTCCTGCCCAAGCAGGTTTTCCGCCGGGATGCGGCAATCCTCGAAGACGAGCTCGGCCGTGTCGGAGGAGCGCCAGCCATGCTTGTCGAGTTCGCGCGCCACGTGGAAGCCGGGCGTGCCCTTCTCGACCAGGAAGATCGAGACCGATTGCGACGGCTTGGCGGAGAGGTCGGTCTTGGCGGCGACGCAGTAGAGATCGGCATGGACGCCGTTGGTGATGTAGACCTTGGCGCCGTTCAGCACGTAGCTGTCGCCCTCGCGCCGCGCGGTGGTGCGAATGCCCTTCACATCGGAGCCGGCATCGGGCTCGGTGACCGCGACGGCGACGATTTTCTCGCCGGCGACGATGCCGGGCATGTGCCTGTCGCGCTGGGCCTTGCTGCCGCCATTGGCGATGTGGACGGAGGCCATGTCGGTATGGACCAGCGCCGTGATGGCGACGCCCGAGAAGGTCGAGCGGCCCAGTTCCTCGGCCAGGATGACGGTCGCCATCGTGTCCATCTCGGAGCCGCCATATTCGGCCGGATAGCGGATTCCGAGAAAGCCGAGCGAGCCCATCCGCCTTAGCACTTCGCGCGGGACGAAGCCCTGCTCCTCCCGGGCCAGGGCGTGAGGCTTGATCTCGGTCTCGACGAAGCGGCGGAGCTGATCGCGCAGCGCCTCATGCTCTTCGGTGAAATAGGGCGAGCGACGCGCGCCGCCGCCCGAGAGCTTCTCGACTGCCGACATACCGACCTCCGTGCTTGACCGCAGCACCGTGAACCGCCTACCTAACGGACGGTAGGTGAATGGCGCCGCGAGATCAAGCGGCACTTCACCGCAAGCCCTCATCCTGAGGAGCAAGCCAGCGGCTTGCGTCTCGAAGGATGCTCCAGTTGGCTCTCCAACCCGCTGGACCATCCTTCGAGACGCCGCTTGCAGCGGCTCCTCAGGATGAGGGCTCCGCAGCATCAACGGGGGCGCCATGTCCGAAGCCAGTCACGCCGCCGCCCCGCCCCCGCTCGCCGCGATGATCGCCAGCTTGCGCGAGCGGCACGCGCTCGTCGCCGGCGGCGGCGGCGAGAAGATGAAGGAGCGGCATGAGGGCCGCGGCAAGGTGATGGTGCGCGAGCGCATCGACCTGCTGCTCGATCCGCAAACGCCCTTCCTTGAGCTGTCGCCGCTGGCGGCGTGGGGGCTCTATCGCAACGAGGTGCCGGGCGCGGGCATCGTCACCGGCATCGGCATGGTCAGCGGCCGGGCCTGCATGCTGATCGCCAATGACGCGACGGTGAAGGGCGGCTCGTTCTTCGCAGAGACGGTGCGCAAGCATCTGCGGGCGCAGGAAATCGCCGAGGAGCACCGGCTGCCTTGCCTCTATCTCGTCGATTGCGGCGGCGCCTTCCTGCCCGAGCAGGACCGCGTCTTTCCCGACCGCGACCATTTCGGCGGCGCCTTCTACAACCAGTGCCGGATGTCGGCGGCCGGGATTTCGCAGATCTCGCTGGTGTTCGGCGGCTGCACGGCCGGCGGCGCCTATATTCCGGCGCTGTCGGACGAGGTCATCATGGTCAAGGGCACCGGCCGCATCCATCTCGGCGGCCCGCCGATCGTGAAGGCCGCGATCCATGAGATCGTCGATGGCGAGACGCTGGGCGGGGCCGAGATGCACACCCAGGTCTCGGGCGTCGCCGACCATCTCGTCCTGACCGAGCGCGAGGGGCTGGCGAAGCTGCGCGAGATCGTCGCCTCGCTCGGCCAGACCGGAAGGCTCGCCCCCCCGCCTGCGGTCCCGGCCGCGCCCAGGCTCGACCCAGCCGAGCTGACGGAG
>JBKBRD010000547.1:0-2151 GCA_046292405.1 Allobosea sp.
AGAATGCTGGCGGCAAGCTTCAGCACCACCCAACGGCGAGCAAGCTCTTTGGCCTCCGCTTCGGCGGCGAGCCGCTGGAAGGCCGCGCGCTCGGCGCCGATCCCCGTTTCCAGCTCGCGCCGGCGGCGCTCGTTTTCCGCCTGACCGATGCCGAGCGCCTTCATCTTGTCGACGAGACGGTCCTCTTCCGCGCTCAGGCGATCGATCTCGAGCGTTGCTGAAATGCGGTCGAAGCCGGAAAGGCTTGCACGTATCTCATCCTCTGAGGCGCCGTCGGCGTGCTCGGCAAAGCGCGCCCGACACTGGCGCAGGTCATGCTCCAGGCGGTGACGCTGACGAAGATCGTCCAGCACCTGGGGCAGCGCTTCCGGTGTGCTCGACAGCTGATCGGCGAATTCTTTGGCCCGCTTGGTGAGGCTCTGCTGCTCCGCCTCCAGCCTTGCGAGCGATAGGCCGATTCGCTCCAGTTCCGCCGAGATCGCGGTGCGGTGCTTGTTTTCCGCCGTTGCCGCCAAAAGCCGCTCGTGCAAAAGCCCCGCCGCCACATCGGCCGGAACGCCGGCAAGGTCGGGAGCCACCTGCGTCACCACCTCACGCGATCCCGCCTCAAAGGTCTCCATGTCGCGGGTCATGCCGCGCACGCGGCGCTCCCGGTTCTGTCGCTGGTCGAGCAGGTCGGGGACCGTGCGCCAGGCATCGAGTGCCGCAAGCGCCATGGCCGGTGCTGCGTCCTCCGGCAGACCCACCTTGATGACGGCGGCGGAAAACGCCGATTGCCACCGGCCCACATCCGCCAGCAATGCCCGTTCGCGCTCCTCCAGCCGGGTGATCGCCTCCTCGGCCACCACGCGCTTGGTTTCCGTGGCGCGGCTGTCGGTCCATTCCTGCGCAATCTCCGAAAGACGCCGTTCGAGACCGCGCGCGATCGCCACCGTCGGCAGCGCCGGCGCGGCAAAACCGATCGCCTCGGCAAGGCCCAGCAGCGCCGGACGCACATTGGCTTCGCGCATCGTCAGCACTTCCAGCTCGTCGCGCAGCTGGTCGAGGTCGCGCATTTGCCGGAAGAGCTCGTCCACCATCCGGCGCCACTCGATCATCCGTTCCGGGGTGGAGGGGCGAAGGCCGGTGACCTGAAAGGCGTCCTCAAAGGCCGTGACCGCGTCGGAGAGTGCAATGTCGGCCTCTCTCGCCTGCGCCTGTGCCGCCTTCAGGCTCTGGTCGAGTTCCGCGCGCCGCAGCGACAGCTGCGCATGGCGCGTCACCCGTTCGGCATCGGAGAGCACGCTATCGGCAAGGTGGTCGGCGTGGGCGATGGCGGCGGCGAGGGTCTCGAAGCCGGCGGGGTTCGGTTTGGTCCCCAGCTCGTGCAGCCGCGCATCGCGCTCGGCGCGCGCGGCAGACAGGTCGTCGCGGGAAACGATCGGCCCGGGGCCTTCCAGCGCCGCAAGCTGGTGGGTGACTGCAACCGCGTCCTCTTCCAGCGCCTTGCGCCGTGCGCCCGCCGCCGTCGCAACGGCGCGCGCTTCCTCGATCATCCGGCGATGGTTGGACAGCTCCCCCGCTTCGGGCAAAGGCACCGATAGCAGAACCCGAAGGTCGTCGAAGGGCGGGTCGAGGCGTCCGGCAGCAGCCGACAGATCCGCCTGCGCCCGCGCAACGCGGACCTGCAGGGTCTCCATGCGCTGAAGATCGGCAAGCTCCGGCTGCAGGGCCGCCAGCTGATCGGCCCAGGGTTTCGGATCCATCGCGCGGCGCGCCGCGCCCTGCTCCTGCAGGCGCCGCATTGCTTCGTGCTGCTCCTCCATGCGCTCGCGGACCTCGCGCAGGCTGCGGTCGAGGCTTGACCCCTCCTCCACCAGCGCCCGCAGCCGGGCCAACTCGGCATCCGGCGGCTGTCCGGTTTCCAGCTCCGCCGTCTGGACAAGGCCCAGCCGGCGGGCGGCCTGTGCCAACCGCTGGTCGAAATCCTCCACCTCGGCGCGGACGCGGGCAAGGTCGTTGCGGGCATTGGTGTAGGCGGTGATGCCGGAATGGGCGGCCATGATGGCGGGAGAGGCTTCCAGCAGCGCATCCTGAACGTGGACTGCGGCGATCTCCTCCGTCAGCCGCGCCTTTTCCGTTCGTGTCCGTTGCAGTTCCGTCCTGTTGTCG
>JBKBRD010000548.1:0-2149 GCA_046292405.1 Allobosea sp.
TGGCGTCTACGGCTATTTCGGCGACGACCGTTCGAACCTCGCGGCGATCGGCTGGTGGATGAAGCAGCGGCATGGCTGGGAGGTCGAGCCGGCCTCGATCTTCACCACCCACGGGCTGGTCAACGGCACAGGGCTCTGCGTCGAGGCCTATACCCAGCCCGGCGACGGCGTCGTGCTGATGACGCCGGTCTACCACGCCTTCGCCCGCATCGTCCGCGCCTGCGGCCGCCGCGTGGTGGAATGCCCGCTGACGCTCCAGGACGGCCGTCACGGGCTCGACATCGCCGGCTGGGACGCGCTGATGACGGGGTCGGAACGCATGTTCATCCTGTGCTCGCCGCATAATCCCGGCGGGCGGGTCTGGACCGGCGAGGAGCTGCGCGCCATCGCCGATTTCTGCCGGCGCCACGATCTCATCCTGGTCTCCGACGAGATCCATCATGATCTGGTGATGCCCGGCCACAAGCATCTGCCCATGCCCGTCGCCGCGCCCGACAGCCTCGACCGGCTGGTGATGATGACGGCGACGACCAAGACCTTCAACATCGCCGGCGCCCATATCGGCAACGTCATCATTCCCGACGAAAAGCTGCGCGCGCCCTTCCGCGCCCGGATGAACGCGCAGGGCATCTCGCCCAACTCCTTCGGCATGGCGATGGCGACCGCCGCCTACAGCCCGGAGGGCGCCGCCTGGGTCGATGCGCTCGTGCAGTATCTCGACGGCAATCGCCGGCTGTTCGACGAGGGGCTGGGACAGATACCGGGCGTCCGCTCGATGGCGCTGGAATCGACCTATCTCGCCTGGGTGGATTTCTCCGGCACAGGCATGGAGCCCAAGGAGTTCACCGCCCGCATCGAAAAACAGGCGAAGATCGCCGCCAATCACGGCGCCAGCTTCGGCGCCGGCGGAGAGAGCTTCCTGCGCTTCAACCTGGCGACGCCACGCGCCACGATCGCCGAGGCGGTCGCGCGCCTGCAGCAGGCCTTCGCCGATCTGCAATAGCTACGGCGTGGTCCGGGAGCGGGTCTCAGCTCCGCCGGGCGACCTGCGCCTGCTCGAAAGTCGCCATTCCGGAATGCACCGAGGCGGCGGCCTTGACGAGGCCGGCGGCGAGCGCCGCGCCGGTGCCTTCGCCCAGGCGCATCTCCAGCGCCAGCAGCGGCTGCTTGCCGAGCCGCGTCAGCACCTCGCGATGCGCGCCCTCGGCCGAGAGATGGCCGGCGAGGCAATGGTCGAGCGCCGCGGGATCGAGCGCCTGCAGCACCGCAGCGGCGGCGCAGACGACATAGCCGTCGAGGATGACCGGGATGCGCTGCAGTCTCGCGGCCAGGATCGCGCCGCAGATCGCCGCCATCTCGCGCCCGCCGAAGCGACGCAGCACTTCCAGCGGCTCGCCGAGATGCGCGCGATGCAGAGCGAGCCCCGCTTCGACCGCGGCGATCTTACGCTTCAGCCCGTCATCGTCGACGCCGGTCCCGCGTCCGCACCAGAAACCGGCCTCGCCGCCATAGAGCGCGGCATAGACGGCTGCGGCCGCCGTGGTGTTGCCGATGCCCATCTCGCCGAGGCAGAGCAGGTCGCAGCCGCCGGCCAGGGACTCCATGCCGAAGGCCATGGTGGCGACGCAGGCGCGCTCGTCCAGCGCGTCGCCTTGCGTGAAATCCCCGGTCGGCAGGTCGAGGGCGAGATCGAAGACCTTGAAGCCGAGATCGTAAGCCGCGCAGATCTGGTTGATGGCGGCGCCGCCTGCGGCGAAATTCTCGAGCATCTGCCGCGTCACGCTCTGCGGATAGGCCGAGACGCCCTGGTCGACGACGCCGTGATTGCCGGCGAAGACGCAGACCAGCGGACGGTCGACCTTCGGCTGCGCCTTGCCCTGCCAGGCGGCCAGGAACTCGGCGATCTCCTCCAGCCGGCCGAGGCTGCCAGCCGGCTTGGTCAGGTTCTTGTCGCGAGCGCGCACGGCGTTGGCGGCGGCCATGTCGGGGCCGGGCATGCTGGCGATCATGCCGCGAATATCGTCGAAAGGCAGGCCTGACACGGACATCTTGGAACTCTCGGCGCGTAGTGCGGGCGAGCTGCGACGACACGGCGCTTGCCCATGGCAGCCGGCCCTGCGCTGCTGCTATAGGCTCGGGCCAGCGAAGA
>JBKBRD010000549.1:0-2139 GCA_046292405.1 Allobosea sp.
GCTCGTGCCCGCCTGCCCGGCGCAGCGCCCGGTGCTGACCGGCAAGCCGGGCCAGATGGTGACGCAATACGAGTTCGCGCGCGCCGGCGTCGTGACGCCCGAGATGATCTATGTCGCCCACCGCGAGAATCTCGGCCGCGCCGCCATGCTCGAGGGCGCCAGAGAGCGGCATGCCGATGGCGAGAGCTTCGGCGCCAGCGTGCCGGAGTTCGTGACGCCGGAGTTCGTGCGCTCCGAGATCGCCCGCGGGCGGGCGATCATCCCGGCCAACATCAACCACCCCGAGCTGGAGCCGATGGCGATCGGCCGCAATTTCCTGGTCAAGATCAACGCCAATATCGGCAATTCGGCCGTGACCTCGGGCGCAGCCGAAGAGGTCGAGAAGCTGGTCTGGGCGATTCGCTGGGGCGCGGACACGGTGATGGACCTCTCCACCGGCCGCAACATCCACAACATCCGCTCCTGGATTTTGCGCAATTCGCCGGTGCCGATCGGCACCGTGCCGCTCTACCAGGCGCTGGAGAAGGTCGGCGGCGATCCGACCAAGCTCGATTGGGAGGTGTTCAAGGACACGCTGATCGAGCAGGCCGAACAGGGCGTCGACTATTTCACCATCCATGCCGGGGTGCGGCTGCCCTATGTGCCGCTCACCGCCAGCCGCGTCACCGGCATCGTCTCGCGCGGCGGCTCGATCATGGCGCGCTGGTGCCTGGCGCATCACAAGGAGAGCTTCCTCTACGAGCGTTTCGACGAGATCTGCGAGATCATGCGCCGCTACGACGTGTCGTTCTCGCTTGGGGACGGGCTGCGGCCGGGCTCGATCGCCGACGCCAACGACCGCGCGCAATTCGCCGAGCTGGAGACGCTGGGCGAACTCACCAAGGTCGCCTGGGACAAGGGCTGCCAGGTGATGATCGAGGGGCCGGGCCATGTGCCGCTGCACAAGATCAAGGAGAACATGGACAAGCAGCTGCGCGAATGCGGCGAGGCGCCGTTCTACACGCTCGGGCCGCTGACCACCGATATCGCGCCGGGCTACGACCACATCACCTCGGGCATCGGCGCGGCGATGATCGGCTGGTATGGCTGCGCCATGCTTTGCTACGTCACGCCCAAGGAGCATCTCGGCCTGCCCAATCGCGACGACGTCAAGACCGGGGTGATCACCTATCGCATCGCCGCTCATGCCGCCGACCTCGCCAAGGGCCATCCGGCGGCCAGGCTCAGGGACGACGCGGTCTCGCGCGCCCGCTTCGAGTTCCGCTGGGAGGACCAGTTCAACCTGGCGCTCGACCCGGACACGGCGCGCGCCTATCACGACGAGACCCTGCCCAAGGACGCCCACAAGGTCGCGCATTTCTGCTCGATGTGCGGGCCGAAATTCTGCTCGATGAAGATCAGCCACGACATCCGCGACGCCGCCAAGGCCGAAGCGGGCATGGCCGAGATGTCCGAGAAGTTCCGCCAGGGCGGCGCCCTTTATGTCGCTGTCGAGGAAGAAGCCTGAGCCATGCCGTCCCCATCCGAACTGCTGGCGCGCAGGCGCGCCAGCTCTCCGCTGGTGCAGTGCATCACCAACCTCGTCGCCACCAACATCGCCGCCAATGTGCTGCTGGCGGCGGGCGCCTCGCCGGCGATGCTGCATGCGAAAGAGGAATCCGGCGAATTCGCCGGAATCGCCGACGCGCTGACGATCAATATCGGCACGCTCTCGCCCGCTTCGGTCGAGGGCATGAAGGCAGCGATCGCCGGGGCGGGCGCGGCGGGCAAGCCCTGGGTGTTCGATCCCGTCGCCTGTTTCGCCACCGCGTTCCGGCGGCAGACGGCAGCCGAGCTGCTGGCGCTGCGCCCGACCATCATCCGCGGCAACGCCTCTGAAGTCATCGCGCTCGGCGGCGGCCGGAGCTCTGGACAGGGCGCCGATGCGGGCGACCCGGTCGAGCGGGCCGAGGATGCGGCCCGTCTGCTGGCGCGCAAGCAGAATGCGGTCGTCGCCGTCACCGGCCCGGTCGATTTCGTCACCGATGGCGCGCGGGCGGCGCGGATCTCGGGCGGCTCGCCGCTGATGCCGAAGGTCACCGCGCTCGGCTGTGCGCTGACCTGCCTCGTCGGCGCGCTCGTGGCGATTGCGCCCGACGA
>JBKBRD010000550.1:0-2109 GCA_046292405.1 Allobosea sp.
CAGTCGAACTCGTCGGTGATCATCGACCATAAGATCATGCTGAAGCTGTTCCGCCTGGTCGCGCCGGGCCAGCATCCCGAGGCTGAAATGACCCGCACGCTCACGGCGCGCGGCTTCCGCAACGCCCCCGCTCTGTTGGGCGAGATCGTGCACGTGCCCGATCAGGGCGAGGAGGAAGTGCTCGGCGTCGTGCAAGCCTTCATCCCCGGCGAAGGCGACGCCTGGGAGTGGACGCTGGCCTATCTGGGCCGCGTGCTAGACGAGATGACGCATGAAGAGGTCGATCTCGACGATCTGCTGGCGATCTACGAGAACTTCGTGACCACGCTCGGACAGCGCCTGGCCGACATGCACGGCATTCTGGCGCAGCCCAGCGACGACGAGGCCTTCGCCCCCGCCATCGCCGATGCGCGGCAGCTCGAACGCTGGGCGGCTCGGATCGCAGGCCGTGTCACCGCCGCGCTCGATGCGCTGGGGCGGCAGGGCGAGAGCCTGTCGGAAGCCGACCGGAGCCTGGCCGATGGTTTGCTGGCGCGGCGCAAGCCCCTGCTGAAGGCTGTCGGCGAGTTGGCGAAATCCGGCAAAGGCAGCCTGCTCCACCGCGTCCATGGCGACTTCCATCTCGGCCAGACGCTGGTCGCGAGCGGCGATATCATGCTCATCGATTTCGAGGGCGAGCCGGCGCAGCCCCTGGCGGAGCGGCGGGCGAAGGATAGCGGCTGGCGCGACGTCGCCGGCATCTTGCGGTCGCTCGACTATGCGCTGGCGGCGGCCCGCAATCTCAGCGGCGCGGCGCTGCAGGACGGGCGCTATGAGCGGCTGGCCGCTGCCTTCCGCGCGCGGATGCCGGCCGCCTTGCTCGCAGCCTATCGCCAGAGCCTGGCCGCCGCCGGGCGGGGCGAGGCGGCGCAATCGGCGGATGAGCGGCTGCTTGCCCTCTTCATGATCGAGAAAGCCGCCTATGAAGTGACCTATGAGGTCGGCAACCGGCCCGACTGGCTCAGCGTACCTTTGCGCGGGCTGGCCGAGCTGGCGGCGCGGCTGCTGGACGAGGACGACAGATGAGCGACGGCATGAGCGAGCAGATCCCCGCGCTGGAGCCGCATGTCGCGTCGGCCCTGGCCTCCGGCCAATGGGGCGACCCGTTCGCGATTCTCGGGCCGCATCAGGGAAAGAATGGCCGGTTCATCCGCGTCTTTCTGCCCGGCGCGACGGCGGTGGCGCTGCGCCAGAGCGGCGGCGAGGTCGCGCTTGCGCCCTCTTCCCCGTCGGGGCTCTTCGTCGGAACGATCGAAAACGGCCCTTATCAGTTGGCGATCGCTTGGCCGGGTGGCGAGCACGTCACCGAAGATCCGTATAGTTTCGGGCCGATCCTGGGCGATCTCGACCTGCACCTCATCGGCGAGGGGCGTCATCTCAGGCTGACCGAGGCGCTTGGCGCCAATCTCGCCGAAATCGACGGGGTCCGCGGCGTGCGCTTCGCCGTCTGGGCGCCTAATGCGCGCCGGGTCTCGGTGATCGGCGCGTTCAACAGCTGGGATGGCCGCCGCCATGTCATGCGCCGGCGCGGCGACAGCGGCGTCTGGGAGCTGTTCGTGCCACGGCTGGGCAGCGGCGAACTCTATAAATACGAGCTGGTCGACCGTGACGGGCATCTCCTGCCGCACAAGGGCGATCCGGTGGGTCGCGCCGCCGAATTGCCGCCGGGCCAGGCTTCGATCGTGCCGCGCGCCGCATCGCATGTCTGGGGCGACCAGGACTGGATGGCGAAGCGGGCGGCGCGGCAGAGCGAGACGGCGCCGATCTCGGTCTACGAGGTCCATGCGGGCTCTTGGGTGCGCGGCGAGGATGGCGCGACGCTCGACTGGCGCGCTCTTGCCGACAGGCTGGTTCCTTACGCCAAATCGCTCGGCTTCACGCATATCGAGCTGCTGCCGGTGGCAGAACATCCTTTCACCGGCTCATGGGGCTACCAGCCGCTCGGCCTGTTCGCGCCGACGCATCGCTTCGGCGAGCCGGAGGATTTCGCCCTCTTCGTCGACGCCTGCCACCAGCAGGATATCGGCGTCATCGTCGATTGGGTGCCGGCGCATTTCCCTTCCGACGCCT
>JBKBRD010000551.1:0-2108 GCA_046292405.1 Allobosea sp.
CGGCCCTGACGGGCCTCCTCGCAGATGAGAACTGGAGAGACCTGGAGAGCGTCGAGGCTGGATGCCTCACATCGTGGCGCCGATCTGCCAGGGCACGAACTCAGCGTCGCCATAGCCGAGCTGCTCGGATTTGGAGCGCTCGCCCGAAGCGACCCGCAGCAGCGTGTCGAAGATCTCGCGGCCCTTGGCCTCCAGCGTCACGCCGTCGAGGATGTCGCCGCAGTTGATGTCCATGTCGTCGATCATTTTCTCATAGATCGGCGTGTTGGTCGCGAGCTTCACCGAAGGCGTCGGCTTGCAGCCATAGGCCGAGCCGCGCCCGGTGGTGAAGGCGAGGATGTTCGCCCCGCCCGCGACCTGGCCCGTCGCCGCGACGGGGTCATAGCCGGGCGTGTCCATGTAGACGAAGCCCTTGGCCTTCACCTGCTCGGCGTAATGATAGACCGCGGCGAGCGTCTTGGTGCCGCCCTTGGCGGCCGCCCCCAGCGACTTCTCGAGAATCGTGGTCAGCCCGCCCGCCTTGTTGCCGGGCGACGGGTTGTGGTTCATGTCCATCCGGGCGCGGGCGGTATAATCCTCCCACCATTTGATGATGCCGACGAGCTTCTCGCCGGTCTCGCGCGTGGCGGCGCGGCGCGTCAGCAGATGCTCGGCCCCGTAGATCTCGGGCGTCTCGGAGAGGATCGCCGTCCCGCCATGCTCGACGAGAATGTCGACCGCAGCGCCCAGCGCCGGATTGGCGGTGATGCCGGAATAGCCATCCGAGCCGCCGCATTGCAGCGCCAGCATCAGCTCCGAGGCCGGCGCCGTCTCGCGCACGGCGCGGTTGGCGATCGGCAGCATGATCTTCAGCGCGTCGAGGCCGGCGGCGACAGCCTTCTTGGTCCCGCCCGTCTCCTGGATCGTCAAAGTGCGGAAGACATCGCTTTCCTCGACGCCATAGGCGTCTTTCATCCGCTTGATCTGGAAGCCCTCGCAGCCCAGCCCCACCACCAGCACCGCGGCCATGTTGGGGTTGCAGGCATAGCCCCAGGTGGTGCGCTTCAGCACCTCGAAGCTCTCGCCGTTATAATCGATGCCGCAACCGGTGCCGTGGGTCAGCGCGATGACGCCGTCGACATTGGGGTAGTCGGCGAGGATGCCCGAGCGCTTCACCTCCTCCGCCATGAACCGCGCGGCGGAAGCCGAGCAGTTCACCGAGGTCAGGATGCCCACGTAATTGCGCGTGCCGACCTTGCCGTCCTTGCGGCGAAAGCCCTCGAACGTGGCCTGCTGCTCCAGCGGCAGCACGAATTCCGCCTTGGCCTCGGCGCAGAAGGCGTAGTCGCGCTCGAAGGCGTGGAAGCCGGTATTGTGCTCATGCACCCATTCGCCAGGCGGGATATCGACGGTCGCAAAGCCGATGATCTGGCCGAATTTGCGGATCGGTTCGCCGACCGCGATCCTGGCCAGCGCCATCTTGTGGCCGCGCGGAATGCGCTTGAGCGCCGTCACCCCCTGCGTGGTCACGCCGAGATCCACGGGGTCCACCGCGACCGCGACATTGTCGGCGGCATTGAGCTTGAGCATGCGCGGAGGGATGGCTTTGTCGAGCATCGGCTTTGAACCATTGGCTGAGGGGCTGCGGAGCCCGCAGCGACGGCTACAGACATGCGCCTGTCGCGCTCAGTTTTCAATCGGTTGAAAGACGGGCCGGCTCGTCGCGCACGAAAAAGCCCGGCCTTGCGGCCGGGCTTCTGATTCTGTCGGACGGAGCCGCAGCCGCTTGCGCAGCGGCGGCGTCACATCACTTGGCGGCCGGAACGGCCTTGGCGACGATGCCTTCGAACGGCTTGTAGGCGTCCTTGGCCAGGGCGGTGTAGAGCTCGCCCATCTTGGTCATCTGGGCGACGGCGCCCTCGAAAGCGGTCTTGACGTAGTCGGCCTGGATTTCCATGGCCTTGTCCAGCGTCTTGACGCCAGCCAGCTTCTCGAGCGTGGCGGTGGAAGCCTCGAAGGACTTCTTGGCGTAGTCGGTGGCCTCGACGGCGATCGTCTGCACGCCCTTGGAGGTGACGCCGAAAGCCTTCAGGGCCGCATCGACGTTCTCTTTGGAAGCCTTCTGGATG
>JBKBRD010000552.1:0-2102 GCA_046292405.1 Allobosea sp.
TTCGGCGGCCTATTTTCGCGAGTTTCATGATGGCGCCATTCCCGCGGGCTTGTTGCGTACAGTGATACCGGCAGCGCCGGCCGCCTGGATCGAGGCGCTCAAGCGCTTTGGCACGATGAGCTTCGGCGAGGTTGCCGCCAGCGCAATCCGGATCGCTAGAGACGGTTTCCTCGTGCACCCGACCATGGCGGATTTCGTCGCCAAGACGGCCGCCGACTACCGGCGCTTCCCCCAGAACGCCGCGCTTTATCTGCCCGGGGGGAATCCGCTTTCGGTGGGAAGTCTGCTGGTGCAGACCGAATTGGCGGCGACGTTGGCGCACATGGCCGATGAGGAGCGCGCGGCCGCCATGCGCGGCCGGGACGCGGGGCTGACGGGGGCGCGCGACGCTTTCTACAAGGGCGACATCGCATCCTGCATCGCGAGCTACCATCGCGACAATGGAGGATGGTTGACCAGGGCCGACCTGGCCGGCTTCGAGGTCAATCTCGAACCCCCAATCGTCACCAACTGGCGTGGCGCGACGATCTACAACGCAGGGCCTTGGTGTCAGGGACCGGTTCTGGCTCAGATCCTGACCGTGCTTGGCGACGCCGATCTCGCGGGCATGGGGCACAATTCTCCCGATTACATCCACTTGCTCACCGAGGCGATGAAGCTGGCCTTCGCCGACCGCGAGGCCTTCTACGGCGATCCCCGCTTTGTCGACGTGCCCTTGGACAGGCTGCTCTCGCCCGCTTACGGGGCCGCGCAGCGGAGGCGTATCGCCATGGGGCGCGCCATTTCAGGGATGCCCGCGACCGGCGCGGTCCCGATCGAGCCGCCGCCTTCGGCCGACACATCCTATGTCGCGGTCGTCGATCGCTGGGGCAATGCATTTTCGGCGACGCCGAGCGACACCTCGAACGACACGCCGCTGATCCCGGGCACGGGACTATGTCCATCCTCGCGCGGCTCGCAATCCTTCACGATCCCAGGGCATCCGAGCGAGGTCGCTCCGGGCAAGAGGCCGCGCCTGACTCCGAACCCTGCAATGGCCGTGTTTGAGGACGGCACGGTGATGCCCTTCGGCTCACCAGGTGGCGACGTGCAGACCCAATCGATGTTGCAGGTGCTGCTGAACCTGATGATCTTCGATCATGATCTGGTCAGTGCGATCGAGGCGCCGCGCTTTGCCACTTACAGCTTCCCCTCGAGCTTCGAACCGCATGAGATGTTCCCGGATCGATTGATGCTCGAGGGCCGGATCCCACAGGCGACCGTGGCGGATCTGCGCAGCCGCGGCCACGATGCGAGCGCCTGGCCGGATTTCACCTTCCAGTGCGGAGGCGTTTGCGCCGTGCTCAACCACGAATCCAGCGGGCTGAAAATAGCCGCTGCCGATCCACGCCGGAACTCTGGCACTGCCGGCTGGTAGCCGTTCGTCACCACGTCACAACAAGGGGAGATCGAAATGGATAGACGTCAATTGCTGGCAGGGGCAGCGGCCCTTGCAGGTAGCAGCGCGCTCCAATCTTTCGGACCGGCCTTCGCCCAGGGCAAGCCCTCGCAAATGGTGCTGATGACCTGGGGCGGCCTGTGGGGCGATTCCATGAAAGAAGGCGCCGACGCCGCCTTCGAGAAACAGACCGGCGTCAAGATCATCCAGGATCGGGGATCGAGCCCCGGCGAGCGCATCACCAAGATCAAGGTGAGCGCGGCCGACCAGAAGTTCGACATCGTGCAGTTGCACGACGGGATCGTGCCGCTCGCGGTCTCGCAAGGGGCGCTCGAGCCGATCAACCGCAACTCGCCGCGCCTGACCAATCTCAAGAATGTTCCCGACCGATTCATCCAGAGCCATTGGGTGGCGATGATCTATTCGCCGCTCGGGATCATCTACAACACCAAGCGCGTGAAGAATCCGCCGACCTCCTTCGCCGACCTGTGGCGCCCGGAATTCAAGAACCAGATCGTTCTGCCGGAGATCACCCATTCGATCGGGCCTTACATCATTCCGATCGGGTCCATCGCAGCCGGCAAGGGCCCCAACGACGCCGAGGCCGGCTTCGATATGCTGCGCAAGCTCAACGCCTTGCAGCCGATATGGGCCAAGGACACCG
>JBKBRD010000553.1:0-2097 GCA_046292405.1 Allobosea sp.
CGCCGAAACCGTTGCGCTCGCCGCGATCGGCATAGCCGCCACCGCCGCCGCCATAACCGCCGCCGCCGAAATCATCGCGCGGCGGACGTGGCGAGAAGGGACGCGGCGCCCGCTCGCTGCGCGGCGCGGCCTGTTGCGCGGTCGAGGCGTCGATCTCATGCACCGCAACGACCTGGAGGCCGCGGCGGCCCTCGCCGAGATCGGCGATGATGGTGGCGCCGGGTTGGAGATCCTGCTGGTCGAGCGGTCCGAGCGCGGAAATATGGAGGAACACGTCGCCGGAGCCATCCGAGGGCGATGCGAAACCGAACCCCTTCTCGGGGTCGAACCATTTGACTTTGGCTTCGATGTTTTCGTGGGTGACGAAGGGTTGGGCGGCGGGCGGCTTGCGACGGTCGAACATGGAGCTTCGAGAAATGCAGTGATCGGAGCGCCCAATCTAGCGCAACCCAAACGCCGCGTCATCGGGGGCGCGGCAGGAATTTCTGATCGGGAGGCTGCGCATATCGTCTGGATGATAGCGTGTCCTGCGTCACTCCGCAGCCGGTTCGTCGCAGCGGATCATCTGCACGCGCTTGGGCATCTCGCCCACGGCCGGGACGAACTGGCCGCTGGCCGGGTCGAGCAGCATCAGAACGCCGGAGGCGACGGCGAAATAAGCCCCATGCAAATGCAGCCGGCCCTTGCTTTCGAGGATGTTGATGCAGGGGAAGGTGCGCAGATTGGCGAGCGATTGCTGGATCGAGGCCAGCGCCAGGCGCTCGACATAATCCTCGAAGCTCTCATTGCGGCCGCGCCCGCCCGAGCGCTGCGCCGCGGGCCCGATCAGCGTGATCCATTTGCCGATGAAATCGCCCGGCGAGAGCGGTTGCTGCGAATCGTCGGCGAAGGCGCGGATGCCGCCGCAGCGGCCATGACCCATCACCACGATATGCTCGACCCTTAGCGCCTGCACCGCATATTCCAGCGCCGCCGAGGTGCCGTGCAGCTGGTCGTCGGGCGAGAAGGGCGGCACCAGATTGGCGACATTGCGCACCACGAACATTTCGCCGGGCCGCGCATCGAAGATCGTCTCGGGCGCGACGCGCGAATCGCAGCAGCCGATCAGCATAATCCTCGGAGTCTGGCCGGTTTCGGCGAGCTCCTCATAGCGCTTCTGCTCGCGCGGGAAGCGATCGTCGAGAAAGGCGCGGTAACCTTCGGTCAGCCGGGCCGGAAACGGGGGCGTCGGGTTTTCCATGCGCCTGTCGAACAGGAGCGGCGCGGTTTCGTCAAGCCGGCATGGCGCAAGGCCCCGATCATGCGGTCAGCAATGCCTCCAGCCTCTGCGCCAGAACGGCCGACTCGCCCGCAAGCGCCAGCGTCTTGATCCGGGCGCTCGCGCCCTGCGTCAGCGCGATGCGCGATTTCGGCAGTTCGAGCCGCCTGGCGATCAGCGCGATCAGCGCGGCGTTGGCCTCGCCCTCGCTCGGCGCGGCGCGGACCCTGACCTTGAGCACGACCCGGCCATCGGCGAGCGTCTCGAGCCCGTCCAGCGCGTCGCGCCCGCCGCGCGGGGTCAGCCGCACCGCGAGCCGCAAACCCTCTGCAGACGCGCTCCAGGGCCGGCTCAATGCGCGGGCCGGCGGCTCAGAAGGCGATCGGGTAGAGATAGAGCTGGATGATGCGCTCGATGAAGAAGATCAGCAGCAGCAGGATGATCGGCGAGATGTCGATGCCGCCGAGATTGGGCAGCATGTTGCGGATCGGCCGCAGCACCGGCTCGGTGATCTTGTAGAGGAACTCCCAGACCGAGGCGACGAACTGGTTGCCGGTGTTGATGACGTTGAAGGCGATCAGCCAGCTCATCACGGCGGAGGCGATCAGCAGCCATGTGTAGATGTTCAGCGCGAGCATCACCACATCGAGAACGGCACGCATCGATCTTCCTCATAGTGCGGCGAACGGCCCGTGACCGTTCGGAAGGGCGGGAGTGGCGACCATCGCCCGGTTTCATGACAGGACGCTGAAAGTCCCGCGGCCATGCCGGAATCGATTGACATCCACGCGACGCGCAGCCTAGAAGGCCAGCGCCTTGGGGCTGTAGCTCAGATGGGA
>JBKBRD010000554.1:0-2094 GCA_046292405.1 Allobosea sp.
GAAGGCCCAAAAGATCCCGGACATGAGGTTGAAAATGCGCACCGGCCGCCGTCAGCCGCGCGCCTTGCGGCCCCCGCTCGAACAGAACGGCGCCGAGCCACGCCTCCAGCGCGCGGATCCTGCGGCCGAAGGCAGGTTGCGTGACGTTGCGAGCGTCGGCAGCCCGCGAAAAGCTGCGGTGCTGCGCCAAAGCCTGGAAATCCGACAGCCAATCGTAATTCATCCCGATGCCGTTCGAGCATAGCGAAAACCAAATTTGGCATTGGCCTTCGCGCTTCGTCCAGCCCTATTGCTTGGCCGCCGCGGGAACAGGGCTGGGCGCGCCGGCGCGGATCGATGCCAAAACGGCATGTCATATTTGGGAGAATTGCCATGCGTATCGTCGACGTCTGCGAGGTCACCAAGCCGATCGCCTCGCCCATCCGCAACGCCTATATCGACTTCTCGAAGATGACGGCGAGCCTCGTCGCCGTCGTCACCGATGTCGAGCGGGACGGCCGCCGCATCGTCGGCTACGGCTTCAACTCAAATGGCCGCTACGGACAGGGCGGCCTCATCCGCGAGCGCTTCCGCGACCGGCTGCTCCAGGCGGAGCCGAACAGCGTCCTCAACGCGGCCGGCGACAATTTCTGCCCGCACAAGCTCTGGGCGGCGATGATGGTCAACGAGAAACCGGGCGGCCATGGCGAGCGCTCCGTGGCGGTCGGAACGCTCGACATGGCGATCTGGGACGCGACGGCCAAGATCGCCGGCAAGCCGCTGTTCCGGATGCTGGCCGAGCAGAAGGGCCGCGAGGCCGAGCCGCGGGTCTTCGTCTATGCCGCCGGCGGCTATTATTATCCCGGCAAGGACGATGCTCAGCTGCGCGCCGAGATGCGCAGCTATCTCGACCGCGGCTACACGGTCGTGAAAATGAAGATCGGCGGCGCCTCGATTGCCGAGGACCAGCGCCGGATCGAGGCGGTGCTCGCCGAGATCGGCTCGCGCGCGCGGCTCGCAGTCGACGCCAATGGCCGCTTCGACCTGAAGACCGGCATCGCCTATGCCGAGATGCTGCGCCAGTATCCGCTGTTCTGGTATGAGGAGGTCGGCGACCCGCTCGATTACGCGCTCCAGGCGGCGCTGTCGGAGTTCTACCCCGCCCCGATGGCGACGGGCGAGAATCTGTTCTCGCATCAGGACGCCCGCAACCTCCTGCGTTACGGCGGCATGCGGCCCGACCGCGACTATCTCCAGTTCGACTGCGCATTGTCCTACGGGCTGGTCGAGTATCTGCGCACGCTCGACGTGCTCGACCAGTTCGGCTGGTCGCCCTCGCGCTGCATCCCGCATGGCGGCCATCAAATGTCGCTCAACATCGCCGCCGGCCTCGGACTGGGCGGGAACGAGAGCTATCCCGACCTGTTCCAGCCCTATGGCGGGTTTCCCGACGGGGTCAGAGTCGAGGACGGCCATATCGTCATGCCCGAACTTCCGGGCATCGGCTTCGAAGGAAAGGGCGACCTGATCAAGGTGATGCGCGAACTCGCGCAATAGGAATCCCGATGACCGTTACGCCAGAGGTAATTGGCATGCCCTCCGCGCGCTGATCTAACGCCAGGCGTCAGCGGCTGGACTGGCTCGGCAACCCGACACAAGCGGCATGGCGCGCCATGCAGGCGGCAGAACAGAGGTCTCCAGGCTCCGCACACAATAGGAGGATCAATATGACCGCCTTTGCCATCGCGCATCTGACTGACGTTCGCATGGGTCCAGAGATCGTTTCCTATCTCGACCAGATCGATGCGACCTTGCGGCCGTTCAACGGCCAATTCGTCATTCACGGCGGGCCGGTCGATGTGCTGGAAGGTGAATGGGCCGGCGACCTGATCGCGATCGCATTTCCGGATCGCGCGGCTGCCCATGCCTGTTTTCGCTCGCCCGCCTATCAGGCGATCGCACCCTTGCGGCACAGAAACGCCACGGGCTCAGTCATGATTGTGGATGGGGTCGAGGCTGACCACCGCGCGACCGATATCTTGAAGCCGCAGAGCAGCGACAGTCGAGTGCGCTGACCGAGTGATCAGGCTGACCAGGCTGCCGGTTCAGATTCAC
>JBKBRD010000555.1:0-2087 GCA_046292405.1 Allobosea sp.
GGGCGAGGCGTCGGCCGCCAGCAGGAGCTCGCCGCCGGTTTCGGCCAGGCACTCGCAGACATCCTCGCTCGCAAGATCCTCGCCGATGGCCAGGCCGAGCCTGGCCTTGCCGCGGAAGACGACCGGGCCCGGCAGCGGCCCCTGCGCGAAGAGGCGCGCCACATCGAAAAGGCCATAGGCTGGCAGCGCGACCTTGAAGCGGACGGACTGGATCACGCCGGCGTCGAGCAGCGCATAGGCATTGTACAGCGCGCCATCTTCCTGCCAGGGCAGGCCGAGCAGCAGCGCCGGCCCGCCATCGCCGGTCTCCCGCGCCAGCGCCTCGCAGGCCTTGCGGCAGGCCTCGACGAAGGCGGGCTTGAGCACGAGGTCGCCCGACGGATAGCCGCAGAGGCAGAGCTCTGGCAGCATCACCAGCTCCGCCCCTGCCAGCGCGGCCTCGGCGCGGACGGCGCGGATCATCGCGGCGTTTCCGGAAATGTCGCCGGCGGTGGGGTTCGATTGCGCAAGGGCGAGGCGAAGCGTCGGCGTTGTCATGAAGCGGCTTTAGAGCATCAAAACGAAAAGCGAAATTCGGTTCTTGATCTGTTGCAACGCGAAAGCAACGGGCTGGAGCTGCGCCGCCCTCTGCGGCTGACATGACGCAGATTTCGCAGCTTTAGCGTGTCTGGAACCGACGCGCGCGCTGCGGTTTAACCGGTCGGTAAGGTTAATCGGGCATAAAGGCGGGCATCGGGCGGCGTTACAGGCCGGACCGGTTTGGAGAGATACGATGCGGACCCGCTCCACCTTGCTTGCCGGCGCAACGCTGGCCGCTTTTTCGCTGTTTGCCGGGCAGAACGCCCAGGCCGCCGACTATCCGGTGCTGCGCGGCTCGCAGTTCGACGAGCCGCCGCCGGCTCGCGAGATCGAAGCCGAACTCGACTGGTCCGGATTTTACGTGGGCGGCGGCGTCGGGACATCACGAACCGAATTCACGCCAGCCGGCACCGGCTTGCTCGTTCCCTACCTGAATCTCAATTCCAGGCTGCAGCTCGACCAGCGCTACAGCATGTCGCCATTCAGCCAATTCCGCACGGCCAATGACAGCGGCGTCAATTTCAGCGGGTTTACTGGCTACAACTTCCGCTTCGGCGACGTGATCCTCGGCGTCGAGGCCGATTATACGAAGCTCGACCATCGCTATGACGTCTTTCCGACACGGCTCCTCCTGACCTCGTCATCCGGTTTGCCGCAGCGCAACGGTCTGGTGACGGGCCAGCAAACCCTGCAGGATTACGGCTCGGTCCGCCTGCGCATGGGCTACACGATGGGCCGGCTGATGCCGTACGCCACCGTCGGCTTCGCCGCCGGGCGAGGCAGTACAGTGCTGGCGGTGGATTCAGAGCCGTCAGGCCTGATCGCGCCAACTGCGGTGCGCGAAAAGGATCGCTACATGTACGGCCTGACAGCCGGTCTCGGCATGGAGGCCTTGCTGACGCAAAACGTCTTTCTGCGCGCCGAATACCTGTTCACGCGCTTCGACAGCTTCGAAGGCACGTCGGTGGACATCAATAATGTCCGCGTTGGAGCCGGGCTGAAATTCTGACGACGACGATCCAGCGTTAAGCAAAAGGCCGGGCTTGCGCCCGGCCTTCGTCGTTGTCGGCCTATCGCAGAACGCGCCTCACTCCGCCGCCTCGACCTCCGGGCGCTCGCGCCCTGCCCGCTGGCGCTTGACCAGTTCGGCGACGAGGAAGGCGACTTCCAGCGCCTGCTCGGCATTGAGCCGCGGGTCGCAGAAGGTGTGGTAGCGGTCGTTGAGGTCGGCATCGGTCATGCCGCGCGCGCCGCCGGTGCATTCGGTGACGTTCTTGCCGGTCATTTCGAGATGCAGGCCGCCGGCATGGGTGCCCTCGGCCTGGTGGACGGCGAAGAAGTTCTTCACCTCGGCCATAATCAGGTCGAAGGGCCGGGTCTTGTAGTTGCCTGCCTTTACCGTGTTGCCGTGCATCGGGTCGCAGGACCAGACGACGTTGCGGCCCTCGCGCTTGGTGGCGCGCACCAGCGCCGGCAGATTGTCGAACACCTTGTCGGCGCCGAAGCGG
>JBKBRD010000556.1:0-2082 GCA_046292405.1 Allobosea sp.
GAGATCGCGCGCGCTGGTCTGCTGCGCCGGGTCGTGCCAGCCATTGGGATTGGTGAAGACGGTGTCGCGCATGCCGAGACGCCGAGCCTCGGCGTTCATCATCGACACGAAGGTTTCGACATCGCCGCCGACGCCTTCCGCGATGACATAGGCGATGTCGTTTGCCGACTTCACCATCATGATGCGCAGGGCGTTGTCGAGCGTCACCTCCTGGCCGGCCTTGATGTAAACCTTGACGCGCGGCTGGCTCGCGGCGCGCTTCGAGGCCGGGATCGCCGTCTGCAGGCCGATGCGGCGCTCCCGCACCGCTTTCAGCGCGAGATAGGCGGTCATCATCTTGGTGGTGGAGGCGGGATGCCAGGCCTGGGTCGGGTTCTCGCTGGAGAGAACCTCGCCCGTGCTGGCGTCGACGACGATGCTGGTGCCGGCCTGGACCGGGCTGGCGAGGGCGAGGCCGAGGGCCAGGGCGAAGCAGGAGCGGGAAACGATCATCGGGCGGGACTTGAACCTGTCTTGGAGAAAGCTCGGGGGTTCAACGCGACGCATGCGGCGATTTCGAGACGAGGCAGGCAATCGCCGCCCGCCAACGCATACCTACCCGGATCCCAGCGATTTGCCTAGTCGCGGCCGCCGGTCCAGAAGCAGAGCCGTCCCGGCATCAGGATCGCGCGCGTGAGTTTCGTCCTTCTCTGGATTCCCGCCACCATCGCCGCATCGCTGTTGCAGACCGCGCGCAACCTGACCCAGCGCTCGCTCACCGACATCATCGGCGTGGTCGGCGCGACCCAGGTGCGCTTCCTGTTCGGCCTGCCTTTCGCCCTGTTGTTTCTCGCCATCGTCTGCGCAGTGGCGCAGCGGCCGCCCCCGCAGATCGGGGCGGAAGCCTTCGGCTTCACGCTCTGGGGCGCGCTGACGCAGATCGCGGCGACGGCGCTGATGCTGGCGGCGATGCGCGAGCGCTCCTTCGCGGTGACGACGGCCTATGTCAAAACCGAGCCGGTGCAGGTCGCGATCTTCGGGGCGATCCTGCTCGGCGATGCGTTGAGCCCGGCGAAATTCGCAGCGATCCTGTTTGCGACCGCCGGCGTCGTCGTCGTCTCCTGGAAGCCCGGCGAGAAGCTGACGGCGGCCGGTCTGCGCCCGACGCTGCTCGGCATCGGGGCCGGCGCCTGCTTCGCCCTGTCGGCGATCGGCTTTCGCGGCGGCATCCAGGCCCTGCCGGAAGGCGGCTTCTTCATCCGCGCCACCACCATACTGGCGCTGGGCCTGGCGCTGCAGACGGCAATCCTGACGGTCTACATGCTGGCGGCGAACCGGGCCGCGCTGGTTATGAGCCTGCGCAACTGGCGCCGCTCGCTCTTCGCCGGGTTTCTCGGCGCGGCGGCTTCGCAATGCTGGTTCATCGGTTTCTCGCTGACCAGCGCCGCCAATGTCCGCACGCTGGCGCTGATCGAGGTGCCGCTGGCGCAGCTCGCCTCGCGCCGGATTTTCTCCGAGGGCGCCAGCCGGCGCGAGCTTGCGGGCATGGCGATGATCGTGCTCGGCGTCGGCGCGCTGCTGGCGATCGCGATCTGACGCCAAGGAAAAGGGCGCCGCGGTTGCCCGCGACGCCCGCTCTTCGGCAGGAGCGATCGACGCTCAGTAGTCCATGCCGCCGGGCGGCAGGGCCGGAGCGGCGTCCTTCTTGGGCAGCTCGGCGACCATCGCCTCCGTGGTGATCAGCAGGCCGGCCACCGAGGCCGCATCCTGGATCGCGGTGCGCACCACCTTGGTCGGGTCGATGATGCCGGCCTTGACCATGTCGCGATACTCGCCCGTCTGCGCGTCATAGCCCTGGGCGTAGTCGGCCTGCTCGAGCAGCTTGCCGATCACCACCGCGCCGTCGTCCCCGGCGTTGTCGACGATCTGGCGGGCCGGGGCCGTCAACGCCTTGCGGACGATCTCGATGCCGGTCTTCTGATCGTCATTGACGGGTTTCAGGTCGTCGAGCGCCTTGGCCGCGCGCAGCAGGGCGACGCCGCCGCCCGGCAGGATCCCCTCTTCGACGGCCGCGCGGGTCGCGTTCAGGGCGTCGTCGACGCG
>JBKBRD010000557.1:0-2080 GCA_046292405.1 Allobosea sp.
GTCGTCGTCCACAACGGCGGGTTGCTCTGCGCCTGCAGCGATGGCGAACGGATCGTCACCGGCGGGGATGATGGGCGCGTCGTCTCATGGGCCGGAACCGGCGAGCCGGTCGAGATCGCCAAGGATGTGAAGCGGCGCTGGATCGACGCCGTGGCGCTCTCGGCCTCCGGCAGCATCGCCTGGAACGCCGGCAAGACGGTGCATGCGCGCGACGACAAGGGACGGGTGCGCTCGCTCGAGGTCGCCACCACGCCGCAGGGCCTGGTCTTCGCGCCGAAGGGCTATCGGCTCGCCATCGCCCAGCTCAACGGCGTCTCGCTCTGGTATCCCAACACCGAGGCCAAGCCGGAATTTCTCGACTGGGCCGGTTCGCATCTCGACGTGGTCTGGTCGCCGGATGGGCGCTTCGTCGTCTCCTCGATGCAGGAGAATGCGCTGCATGGCTGGCGGCTCGGCGATAAGCCGACGCATATGCGCATGACCGGCTATCCCGCCAAGCCGCGCTCGCTGTCCTGGTCGCATGACGGGCTCTGGCTGGCGTCGAGCGGCGCGGATGCCGCGATCGTCTGGCCGTTCCAGGGCGAGGGACCCAGTGGCAAGGCGCCGCGCGAATGCGGCGCGCGTCACGCCAAGGTCACCCGCGTCGCCTTCCATCCCAAGGCGCTGGTCCTGGCCGTGGGCTATGACGATGGCTGCATCCTGATGATCAGGCTGACCGACGCGTCAGAGCTTCTGGTGCGGCCGGCGCAGCGCGGCAGCGGCATCACCGCCTTCGGCTGGGACAAGCTCGGCAAGCGCCTCGCCTTCGGCTGCGAGGATGGCGCGGCCGGCGTGCTGGCGCTGCCGGCGGGCTGAGCCATGCGCTTGGGCCTCTTCGGCAAGGCTGGCGGGCCCGACAAGGCGGCGGCTGCGGCCGATGCCGCGCGCATCAAGGCGGAGGTTCGGGCCAGGCTGGGCCTGAGCGAGAGCGCCGCCATCGCCGTGAATGAAATCCTCTGCGCCGACCCGTCCTGTCCCGGGACGGAGACGGTGATCCTGGTGATGAACCCGGGCGAGAAGACGCGCGCCTACAAGGCGCAGATGCCGATGGCGGAGCTCGGCGGCGAAGCGCTCGCCGCCGTGCTTGCCGGCCCGCCGCCGGAATAGGCAGGCTCCCGCCGCACTCTGTCAGTTGCGCGTCGCCTCAGCGCTTCCGGCAGCGTATGTGGCGGGGTAGCGTGATCCATGGCCTCCTCCCCGCGCAAACCGCCCGTCATTGCACGCGATCAGGCGCGCCGCCTCTGGCTGCAGGCGCAGCGCCTCGACACGGCGGAACCGTTCGGCGCGGGGCCTGGCGCTGTCAGCGCCGCAGTCGCCCATCTCGGCTATGTCCAGATCGACACGATCAACGTGATCGAGCGTTGCCACCACCACATCCTCTACAGCCGCATTCCGCAATATCGCCGCGCCGACCTGCAGCAGGCGCAATCGGCCGAGAAAACCGTGTTCGAATACTGGACGCATGCGCTGTCCTACGTCGCGGCCGATGATATCCGCTTCTTCCTCGGCGCGATGAAGGAGCATCGGCTTGAGCCGAAACGATGGTCGGCCGTCGGCAGCCGCGAGGAGACGCGCAAGCTGCTCGCCCGCATTCGCAAGAACGGTCCGCTGACGATCCGCGACATCGACGACGACGTGCTCGTCGAGAAGGCGCATCTCTGGGCCAGCAAGAAGCCTTCCAAGGGCCTGCTCGAACGCGCTTTCTACGATGGCGACCTCGTCATCTCCGCCCGCTCGGGCATGCTCAAGACCTATGAGCTGACGGGCCGGCATTTCGGCTGGGAGAAGCGGCCGACTCCGGCCAGCGACAGGCAGGTCGCCGCCTACAAGCTGGACCGGGCGCTGCGCGCGCAGGGAATCGTCAGCCTGGATTCGATCTGCCACCTCGACGCCCCGAGCAAGAAAGCCGTGGCGGCGCTGATCGCGGCGCGGGTCAAGCGCCGCGAGTTGCGGTCGGTGGCGATCGCCGGAACCGAGAAGCCGCATTGGGCGAGGCCCGGGCTGTTGGAGGCGGGCGGCGCGGTCGAGCCCGGCCTCGTCC